>JBGPNL010000072.1:0-5791 GCA_041487555.1 Minisyncoccia bacterium
GCGGTCGAGCTTGGCGTGCAGGATGCGGACGCGGGATTTACTGTAACGCCCGAAGGCAAACCCGAAGGTGCGGTGAGCGTTACGCTTTGTGGCGTGCCCGCGGTCATGGTTACGGTAACCGTGTTCGTTACTGCTGCGCCTGCCCTCGCAACCGTAGTTGGGTTGGGCGAATTCGAAAGCGCATAGTCGAACGACGCCGAGGTAACATTCAAATTAACTGTCGTCGATTGTGTGCCGCCGGTTATGGTTATCGGATACGATCCCGGCAACGTGGTCGCGCCGACAGTAATAGTAAGGTCGCTCGAACACGTCGGTGTGCAGCCGTTGTTTGCGAAACTTGCGCTGACTCCAGAAGGTAGGCCCGATGCGGAGAGCGTTACTCCCGGAGGAGCGCCGGAAGTCGCAGTGTTTGTGACAATGACATCGCCCGTCGAGCCTTGCGCCACGGTAATGTCGCCGCTATTCGTCAGAGAATATGTATTCGGAATATATGGGCCAACGATTTGCAGCGCGCGATTGCTGCGCTGCGCCACATATAAATAATTTCCGGAACAGTCAGTGCCGGCGGTGGCATTTTGCTGAATGTTTAAGGGCGATGTATCGAAGCGCGTCGGCGGCGTCGTGACATTGGCGCCCGAAATATCCCAGATCTGCAAACCGTCGTTCGGATCGGCGGTGGTCATGAATAAAAGATTTCCGCGGAGCATCATCGTATATATGCCGCTTTGGCTCACCATATCCATGGTCCATTTCGGCGTCCCGAGATTTGCGGTATTCAGCGCCAAAAGTTTCGGATTGCCGATGCCGCCGATGCGACCGAAATATAATGTCGTGCCGTTGTCGGGCGCGAGGCTTTGACCGGTAAGCGTGGCAGAAGAATATGTTCCCACGAGCGTCGGGTTCGTCGGAACACTCACGTCCAGCGCGACCACTTCAGATGAAGACGCGGTTGCGAGGTACGCGATATTATTGACGACGTTGATTTGATTAATAGCTGATCCGACTTTGTATCCCGGGCCGATCTCCGTGGGAACGGTCGGATTCGAGACGTCGAAAATATGGAATTCCGGGCCGCCAAGGCTCGACTTCGTAAGTCCGAGATATATCTTTTTATTCGCGTAAAAAAGCGTGTTGCCGACGGCGGTGTCTCCCGCGGCGGTCGTATCTTTCTTCGCAACGATTTTCGTTGCATCAAGACTGGCTGGATCCGTCACGTCGATAACAAGCAGTTGGAACGCGGCGCTATCGGCGGCAACGTAGGTGGAGGTGCCGACGGCGTGGACGGCAGTGAGGCCATATGTGGTGCTGAAATGCCCGAGCTCGGGCAAGGTTCCCGCTCCCGGAGAAGCGCCCGTCACATCAATAACATAAAAGTCGTCGGTGCTAGGCGAGCTCGGATCGGAAGTTACGTACGCCTTGCCGTTTTCCACATCAACTCCGGACGCACCCGCGGAACTGGGGAAGTCGACATAGCCGTATATCTGCGGCGCTGTCCAATCCCCATAAAGCGTGGGGCTGCATTTTCCTCCCGCAAGGGGATTCGCGAGTAGCGTGGTAAGGTGCACGGCGAGGTTTCGCCCGCCGGTAGTCCATGTAACGTTACTCGTTACTTTTTTAATATCCGGATCAACGGGATCGATCACGACATCAATGCTTTTCTGATATATCGGGTCGATGTCCGTGGTGGTGGCGACCGAATTCACAAAACTGAAATCCTGCCGCGAGAGCGCCCGCTCGTCTTCGATCTGCGTCTGCGCTTTTATGGTCGCCTCGCCGTCCGTTTGCGCGTCGACCGATGTCGATTGCGCTCCGAAGGAAACCAAAACGGCCGCCGTCGTACAGAGGATAAGTACGGAAAGCGCAATAAGTATTTCGAGCGTGCTGACCCCGGAACGAGAATTTAGAAAGTAGCGAGTAGGGAGTAGCGATTGGAATACGCCCCTTTTGTTTTTTGTGATAATTTTCATAGTTTTCTTCTTATTTCTACTGGCTACTCGCTAAATTCTACTCGCTAGTTTTTGTTACCAATCAATCCTTCCTTCGTTATTTATCAAAACGGTCGACAATCGTGCTCCATCGCTTACGGTAAAACTGCCCGGCGTCGTAACGCTGCCATCCAATTGGTTAAAAACAATGTCGACAGGCGTGAGCGTGATGGTCGGCTGTGCCTTGATGGTCTCATCGAGCGCGACTTGCGCTGCGGGCCTGCCGGTGAACGCAGCCCCTTCAAAGATAGTGTATTGCGTGGCGGTAATGTGTACGCCGTGCGCCGCCTGGTCAATGTTCACCATCGCCTCTGTGCGCGCCTTGCGCAGTACGGCGAGAGAGATGTTGCGCTCGGAATTGAATGAATAGCTCCGGTAAAAATCCATACCGACGATAAGCCCGAAGCCCAAAAGCATCGTAAAGATCGCTACCGCGATCATTATCTCCACAAGTGTAAATCCCGCGCGCAATCGATTTTTACGGGTTGAGGTGCTGCGTGATTTCATAGATAGGAGTGATGATGGAAATAGCGATGAAGCCGACGATCGCGCCCATCACGATCATAAGCACCGGCTCAAGCGTGGTCGAAAGATTTTTCGTGAGCATATCGATCTCGTGTTCGTAGAGTTCGGAAACATATAAAAGCGTTTCGCTGAGATTGCCGGTCGTTTCTCCCACCATGATCATCTGCGAGACCATCGGCGGAAAGAGCTTCGGGTTCTCCGCAAGGTGCGTGGAAATCTTTTCTCCTTTCGTTACTTTTCCTGCGAGATCAAGAAGCTCTTTTTTATAAGCAAGGTTACTGAGTGTATTCGCGGTAATGGTCGTCGCCTGGACGATCATGATCTGGCTCTTTAAAAGAAGGCCAAGCGTGCGGCAGAAATTCGCCATATGATAGCTCTGCGTGATGCGCCCGAAAACGGGGATGCGAAGCACAAACCGGTCGACCATAAAATGGAATCGTTCATTCCGTAATGCTGCGAAAAATCCCACGATCGCGGCGATGACCGCCAGGAATATGTAAATGCCGTAATGGACGAAGATATTGCTTACGAAAATAAGCGCGCGCGTCGAGAGGGGAAGTTCGAATTTGAAGCTTGCGAATACAGGCAAGATCTTGGGGAATATAAATATAGTGAGGAGCGCGCTGATTGCGAGAGTCGCCACCATGATGAAAATAGGGTAAACGAGCGCGCCCACCATTTTCCGCTTCAATTCCTGTTTTTTGGTGAGTTCTTCCGCGAGATAATTGAGGTTTTCCTGAAGCGTACCGGACATTTCGCCGATCTGAATGATGTTTACTGCAAATTCGCCGAATACTTTTTTGTATCGGCCGAGGCTCGTTGATAAAAATTGCCCGTTCTCGACATCCGCGACTACTTGTCCCCATACTTCTTTCGCCGTTTTCGAAGTCGCCTGCTTTTTGAGCATCTGCAGTCCGTCGAGGATTGGAATGCCGGCTTTGACGAGTATCGCGAGACGCTTCGCAAAAAGCACCTTATCCTGCGTCGAGAGCCGGAAGAATAATTTATTGAAATAAGAAAAATTACGCGTTTTTTGCATTGTAGGGTGAAATCCCAAATCACAAATCCCAAACTCCAAACAATATCCAAATCTCAAATTCGAAGCGTTTGGTATTTGGGATTTCGGTCATTGAAATTTGTTTGGAATTTGGTGCTTGGGATTTATTATGTTGGAGTTTTTTACTCATGCAGGATGCGCAATACTTCGCTGATAGTTGTGAGGCCCGCGCCGGCTTTTTCAAAACCGTCTTCGAGGATGGGAATCATGCCTTGCTCAATCGCCACACGCTTTATTTCCTCAGCGGAAACTTTTTTGAGCACCGCTTCGCGGATGGCATTATCGACGACCAGCACTTCGTGTATCCCGAGCCTCCCGCGGTAACCGCTCTGGGCACATTCGTCGCAGCCTTTTCCTTCGTAAAATTTGTCGTATTTTTTCACGACATTCGCAGAAAGCACTTCCGTAAGGCTTTTCGCTTCGGCCTCGGTGATCTTTTTTTCCACCTTGCAATCATCGCAGATCTTTCGCACGAGCCGCTGGCCGATCGCGATATTCACGGTTGAGGCGATGAGGAAGGGCTCGAGCTTCATATCTAAAAGGCGGGGGAGCGTCGTCGCCGCGTCGTTCGTATGCAGGGTTGAGAGCAAAAGGTGTCCGGTAAGGGCGGTATTCACGGCGATGCCGGCGGTTTCCACGTCGCGGATCTCACCCACCATAATGATGTTCGGGTCCTGCCGCAGAATGCTCCGCAAACCATTTGCGAAGGTAAGCCCGGTGCGGGGATTTACCTGGATCTGGTTGATGCCGCCGATCGCGTATTCCACCGGTTCTTCGATCGTAATAATAGAGGTGCCGCGCACGTTCAGGTTTTTGATGAGCGTGTAGAGCGTGGTTGTTTTTCCGGAGCCGGTCGGCCCTGTCGCGAGGATCATGCCGTAGGATCGCTGTATCGCGCGGGTTATTTTTTTCCTGTTCGAGGCGCTGAAGCCCAGGGTCTCGAGCGTGAACTCCTCGGCCTTGTCGGAGAGGAGGCGCATCACGGCGTTTTCCCCGTAGAACGTGGGAATCACGGAAACACGTACATCAACGGGCCCCGCGCCTTTAAGCACCGCGCGGAAGCGGCCGTCCTGCGCGGCATGATGCTCGTCCGTCCGGATACCCGAAACTATTTTGATGCGCGAAATAATTTCGGAGTGAATGTTCCGGGGGAGCGTGTGGACGTCCTGAAGGATGCCATCGATGCGGAATCGCACCTGCAGATCATCCTGCTGCGGATCGATGTGGATGTCGGAGGCGCGAAGATGATGCGCTTCTTCAATCAGGTGATTCACGATATTGATGATCGAAGCCTTCGGGCCGAGTAAAAGTTCTTTTTGTATCGGATGTTCGGACATAGTTTCGTTCTGGTTACGCCCCTCTTCGCGGGGAATAATACAGTAAATAATATACTATTTTGGCTAAATTGTCAATAACGCGGGTTCCGGGACTATTTGACAAAGAAATGAATATATGCTATCTTACCTGCATTAAAACCGGGTATGGTTTTCGTGGCAGCATGGTCGAAAAAACCATAAGAACTATGGTACCATATCTGGATAAGTGTCATCAGGCAACCATTCAACAAAAATAAAAATTAATTACCTACATCGTCGTACCGGCTAAAAATAAAAACAGCCGAAATATCTAAAAAAATGAAAAATATCATTAAAAATGTTCGAAAGTTTCGTCGCTTGGTCGTGAAAAAAATAAACGCGAAGAGTTCTGCGGCTCTTTTTCTTGCCGCGGCAATTTTTAGTGGTGTCGCTGCTCTACCACAAGTTACAAATGCAAATGCGGGGGCTGGATATGTCATTCATATTACGTCGTCCTCAATTTCTGGACTTTCCCTCACTTTAGGCGGGGATGCGTCTGCAAATCCTTACAAGGGTAATCTTAGTAACCAAGATGTCACGGTAACGAATTGGGGAGATGGCTCGACTTCTGATGCCGTACTAACCATCACGTTAAACGGAGGATCCGGCAACAACCAATTTTTCAGTGGCACATGGACGGCAACACATACATATGCCGTCGGTGGTACCTATACTATCACTGTTAAAGTCCATCATGGCCAAGGAACGGTACAAGGTACTGATTTTGCAACTGCCCAAACAACGGTAGTTATTTCTTCTCAAACCATCATATTCGGCTCACTTAACGACAAGACCTACGGGGATGCAGACTTCGGAGTTTCTGCGACGGCAAGCTCCGGTTTTCCTGTTACATTTTCTTCGCTGACTAC
>JBGPNL010000073.1:0-5715 GCA_041487555.1 Minisyncoccia bacterium
GCCGCGGAGCGAGGCGAATCTCCGACTGGCCTTGACGCTCGAGCGATACGGCATGGTGCTCGTGCTGCTCTTTGTATTCTTCGGATTCCAGTTCATCGTGCCGATCATCAATTTTCTCTTCACCTTGATCGTAGGACAGCCCCTTGGTTTTTAATGGGACCGAGAGCCCATCTCAAAATAAGGCATGGGGATATCGCGAGGTATTTTCGAGCGAAAAGCGCGAATCTTGACGACGTAATACCCTTGGGTATTTCTAGGAGAGATTCGCACTTTGTAGCCGAAAATGGCCGCGAGAGCCATGTGGACTTCTTTTGAGATGGGTTCTGATATATCATAAATACAATCATGAAGTTCAAAGAAGGCAGAAACGAGAAGTGGCTCAACGAAGCGGAAGCTTTGGAAAAATTTAAATCTAAAATCAAAGGCTGGATGACGCTGCCCGAGGGAACGGATTATTGTCCGCATTGCTGGGAGAAGATGGATAAGATGAATAAGCTGACCGAGGGAATGAAAAAAGATGCGCGTCCTACTATTGAATTTGTTGAAAAACGGAAAGGCACCGAGGGCTGGTCCGTTATATGCCAAACGCACGACCCAGCAAGGAAAGACGGAGAAGAGTTTGTTCCATTTCTAAATTCATAAATTCATGTACGAAGCTCTCGAAAAACCAGAAGAACAGGAAGGCGAAGAAGTGTTGGAAGAATTCACCCAGAAAGAGATCGCCGAGATGGCGACCATTCCGCTTAACGATGTCCATAAAGGCGATTTCGCGAAGATCAACGGCGAATTCAGGGGCGTGGAACGGATCGAATACCCAAATCCAAATGACTGCTGGGTGATAACCTTGGACGGGGGGCGCTATAGATCGAAACTGGTCCGGGTATACAAAAAGAATCCGGGGCGGCCGTAAATTTAGCTCGTAAGCGCCTGTCTGACGGTGGGCGCACGCGCGCGGCATTCGCTTGGGCGATGATAAAAAACACCCGTCAATTGGCGGGTGCGTATGCAACGGGAGATTTTCTTCCCCGCTGCACTTTCCATAGTTCGTAGTTCCAGAGGAAATTTGTGAAAAGGTGCAGGAGGTAAGGAATGAGGATCCCTCCCGTGAAGAGCGCTATAATACCGAGCAAGCAGCCGTTCAAAAATGTGCATGCTCTGTCTACGATATCCGCGGTAGTGATGCCGCGGTCTTTTTCTTTATGGTGCGGATTCGTAAAATGGCCCACTGCCCAAAGTGCCGACTGTATCGGTATGGCGGCAAGCGCCGCTTTAAGGCCGAAGTTCCAGATGACGGCAATGAGAGTACCCCGGAACAAAAGTTCTTCTAGAGCATTGGCCGCAAGATAGTGCAAGCAGTATGGCACATATTCTCTTGCGGTCGTCGGCAGACTATTCCGGCTTGCGAGTATGGCGCGCGCCGACGCGGTCCTCAATGTATAGTATTCCCATGCGACAGTGAGGAGCGCGAAGAAAACAACCGCAAACGAGATGCGTGGCAGGGCAAGGATGCTCTTCAGAGAGGGAATCTTGTCCAGATGGGGTCCTATGATCCCCGAAAATGCGGCGCACATGCCGGCAAGCGCGATAAAGCCGGCTGATCGCAGAAGCGCAGCATAATGTTTTTTCAATCTCACGATTCGCCTCCTATGGTTTAGCTGCCCTCAGCGTAGCAGGTTTTTTGGCGGCGTCAACGGCAGCGTGAGGAGTTTGACATCTTTTCGGTTATCGCCTACAATCTCTCTTATATGTTCGCTGGCTAATTAGCTATCGAGCTAGTTGGCTATCGAGCTTATTTTTATGCCCACCATCAGACAATTAGTAAAAAGAGGACGACAGCCTTTGAAGACAAAGAGCAAGTCGCCGGCGCTGTCTTATTATTTCAATTCCATTCAGAACGCGCCGGTTGATTCCGGTTCGCCCTTCAAGCGCGGCGTGTGCTTGAAGGTATTTACCACGACTCCGAAGAAGCCAAACTCCGCTTTGCGTAAAGTCGCCCGCGTGCGTCTCACAAATGGCATGGAAGTTACCGCCTACATTCCGGGAGAAGGACACGCACTTCAGGAGCACTCGATTGTCGTCATTCGCGGCGGCCGCGTAAAAGATCTGCCGGGAGTTCGCTATCACATCGTGCGCGGCGTCTTGGACACGACTGGCGTTGAAGGTCGCAAGCAGCAGCGCTCGAAATACGGCGCGAAACGAGCCAAGAAATAAAACAATGCATCGCGTCATCCTGAGCGTAGCGAAGGATCTCCATGGAGATTCCTCGCAGAGCTCGGAATGACAAATCTTAAATTCTATGCGTAAAAAAAGAGTCTATAAAAAATATCATCAGCCCGATCTACAATACAGCCGCATCGACCTCGGCCGTTTTGTGAACTACGTGATGCAGGATGGAAAGAAATCAACGGCGGAGCGGATCGTCTACGATGCGTTCAAGAAGATTAAAGAGGTAACAAAAGAAGATCCGATCAAGGTATTCGAAAAAGCGCTTGAGAATACGGCCCCACTTTTGGAAGTAAAATCCCGTCGCGTGGGAGGCGCGAACTATCAGGTGCCGATGGAAGTGCGCCCGGAACGCAAGTTCGTGCTCTCGCTCCGCTGGATCATCGGCGCCGCGCGCGCGAAGAAAGGAAAATCGATGGCCGAAAAATTGGCCGAAGAATTGATGCTCGCCGCAAAGAACGAAGGCAATGCCATCAAGAAGAAACAGGACATGCACCGCATGGCGGAAGCGAACCGCGCCTTTGCGCACTTCGCGAGATAATCGACACGTGCAGCGTGTCGCCCCGGCGAAGGCCGGGGTCCATGCTTTCTAATATATGCCCCGACAATATCCCATCGAAAAAGTCCGTAACATCGGCATTATCGCGCATATCGATGCTGGAAAAACGACCGTCTCCGAACGGGTGCTTTTTTATACCGGCGTTTCGCACAAGATCGGCGAAGTGCACACGGGCGACACCGTGATGGACTGGATGGAGCAGGAGCGCGAGCGCGGTATTACGATTACATCCGCAGCGACGACTGCGTTCTGGACGCCGACCTATCACAAGGGAGAGAAGAAATTCGAGTGCCGCATTAACCTTATCGACACCCCGGGACATATTGATTTTACGGTTGAAGTGAAGCGATCGCTCCGCGTGTTGGACGGCGCGGTTGTCGTCTTCGACGGCGTGGCGGGCGTGGAGCCGCAATCGGAAACCAACTGGCGCTATGCGGACGAATACAAAGTGCCGCGCATTTGCTTTATTAATAAATTGGACCGCATGGGCGCGTCCTTCACAAAGAGCTTCCAGTCCATCAAGGACCGTCTTACGCCAAACGCTATTCCTATTCAGCTTCCGATCGGCTACGAAGCCGCTTTCTCCGGCATCATCGATCTTCTGGCGAACAAGGCTTATGAGTTCCAGGGCGAACACGGCGAGAAGATCGTGGAGATCCCGATCCCCGAAGACATGAAGGCCGAGGTTGAAAAGGCCCGCCACTATCTTATCGAACGGATCGCCGAGAACGATGACAAGGTAATGGGAGATTATTTGGACGGCAAAGAGATCGATCTCGAGACGCTCCGCAAAACGTTGCGCAAAGCGGTCATCGCGAACACTATTATCCCGGTATTTTTGGGCTCCGCCCTGAAGAACAAGGGTGTGCAGTTCGTGCTTGATGCCGTTCTTGAATATTTGCCCTCTCCGAGCGATGTTCCGCCGACGAAAGGCATTGATCCCACGACGGGCGAGCCGATTTTTCGCAGCGCGAAAGACGAAGAACCCTTCACGGCGCTCGCTTTCAAAATCGCAACCGACCCGTACGTCGGCAGCTTGGCGTTCTTCAGGAATTACGCAGGCGTTTTGAGGCGTGGTTCATATGTATACAACTCGACGAAGGGCGTACAGGAGCGCATCGGCCGCATCGTGCGCATGCACGCGAACGACCGCGAAGAAGTGGACGAAATTTACGCCGGTGAGATCGCCGCTATCGTGGGGCTCAAAGGCACGACGACCGGGGACACGCTTTGCGATCCGGACAAGCAGATCATTCTCGAAAAGATCACCTTCCCCGAACCCGTGATCGGCATTCGCATCGAACCGAAAACAAAAGCCGACCAGGAAAAGATGGGTACTGCGTTGCACCGCCTGGCCGAAGAAGATCCGACCTTCCGCGTGAAGGGCGATCCCGAAACGGGCGAAACGATCATTTCCGGCATGGGCGAATTGCACTTGGAAATTATTGTTGACCGCATGAAGCGCGAGTTCGGCGTGGACGCGAATGTCGGCAGGCCGCAGGTCGCGTACCGTGAGACCATCACGGGCGAAGCCGAGGCGGAAGGAAAGTACATCAAGCAGTCCGGAGGCCGCGGCCAATACGGCGATGTCTGGATTAGAATCCGTCCTTTGGAGCGCGGAAAGGGTTTTGTGTTCCTCGATGAAGTGAAAGGCGGAACGGTTCCGCGTGAATTTATCGCTCCGGCAGAAAAGGGCATTAAAGAAGCTCTCGACCGCGGCGTGGTCGCGCACTATCAGATGACCGATATCGAGGTTACGCTCTTCGACGGTTCGTACCATGAAGTGGATTCCTCCGAAATGGCTTTCAAGATGGCGGGCTCCTTGGCCGTGCAGGAAGCGGTGAAGCAGGCGAAGCCCGTGATACTTGAGCCCGTCATGCACGTGCAGGTTTTGATCCCACCCGATTATCTGGGCGAAGTAACGGGCAACATGAACTCCAAGCGCGGCCGCATCGAATCAATCGACGACCGCCCCAACCTCAAAGTGATCGAGGCGAAAGTGCCGCTCTCTGAAATGTTCGGTTATGCGACCGAGATTCGTTCGATGACTCAGGGCCGCGGCAGCTTCACGATGGAATTCTTCGCCTACGAGCCGACGCCGAAAAACATCGAGCAGCAGATCGTTGAGGGAAAGAGAAAATAAGATCGTAATCGAAATGGAAACAGCTCCGCAGGAACATCTCGAGAACGAATTCGAACCTGATGCGGAGGGATATGTGAATATCCGGGTGGCAAGCCGGAAGATCGGCATGCAAAATCAGTACGCGAGTTATTTTCTCGATGGCATGGGCGGAAGGCCGAACTTCGGCAAAGGGTTGCGCTGGAAGGAACCGAAATTCGGAAGCTATCACGAGATCAGGATACATAAGGACGACGTTGAGGAGTTCGTGCGCCGCGTGAAGGAATATAAAGGCATCAAAGAAAAATAGCCGCCGAGGGATCGGCGGTTGTTTTTTATCAAGAGGGAACTATACTGAATGAAGTTATCTTCGCGAGGTGAAAGATGAAAGAGCAGAGACCGAAGCGCAGCGCCGAATTTGTCCGTGGTGTGATATGGGAAAATGAACGGGTGACCGCAATGCACCTTCTTGGCGGTTTAAAAATATCGCACGAGGAAAAGCAAGCGATTGCTCGCCAGTGTGCGGATTTGGTCCTTAAATATTGGGACGTTGCTCACGCGAGCGGCATAAGGAAGGCGGGGGAAAATCTCAAGACTGAACTGAAGGGCTTTAAAAAATTTTTCGCTGCATCTGCGAAACAGCACGCGAAAGCCGCTCGATAATGAGCGGTTTTTATTTTATGATCGTTTTGATATAAAATCAGCCACCGAAATTTCGGTGGCTTTTGTGTTTTTTAGAAACAGCTACAGCGGGCTGAAGGCTATTGGTTCTGTTTTCGCGGCATTTGCGGGCGGTCGACGTTGTCCATCTCCA
>JBGPNL010000074.1:0-5641 GCA_041487555.1 Minisyncoccia bacterium
TAAAAGTGTTGTCTGATAAGGCACTTCGTGTAGGGTCGCACGGATTTCGTTGTTGAGATGGTTATCAATCGAATTGAGAAGAGTGCTGATAATCTCAACTGGGGGGTTCTTCTGAAACCGCTCTAACCGACCTTCCTTTGATTCGCTATGTGCATTATTTTTCATTTTTGAGACATAAACGGCTTCTCCACCACGGATGACAGATTAGGCGAAGCGGTCGCGAAACACGGTCTCACTAGTCTGCGGAGGCGGAAGGATTCGAACCTTCGAACCGCTTGCGCGGTTAACATCTTAGCAGGATGCTGCCTTCAGCCACTCGGCCACGCCTCCGTGGTTTATATAGTAAAGAGAATACAGAAATTTATCAAATAAAAAGCCCCGCGGATTATTGCGGGACGGAACGGTTGGGTATTTTATTGCGTCATCTGCCGGAGGATCGCGATGCGTCTTCGATGCATTTTCGTGAAGGGATGATTGGGATGATGGTCCCAAAGGCCGGTTTCTCTGCCGGTCCGCTCGAGCAGATCGGCGAACGCATGCGCCGGATTGAGCGAGGAAAGAAGCGTTTGGACCATGAATCGGTCGGCTTCGATCTCCATCTCTTCCTCTTCGCGATAGAGGTATGCTTCGTATGTTTCTCCCCGGCAGGATTTATGAAAGATCCTGCCCATAATCCATCTTTGCCAGAAGAACCAATGTTCGCCCGGAACGCTATACGCGTTAAGCGGAACATTAAGGTGCCTCCTTTTAATGTGGCCTAGTTCGTGCGCCAGGAGTGCCGCGCATTCCGCGATATTTTGGAATGAAACAATGCGTCCCCAGGAAACCGTGATCACTTTGTTCCACGCGTGTGCTTCGGCCCAGGGCTTTTCGTCCGAACTGACGACGATCTTTGTTTTTTGAATGAGCTTCCGTTCTGCGGGCAAATATTCATTGAGCATCTCGCCCATAAAGCGCGCCCACGATTCTTCCGAAGAAGAACCAGGGTATCTCGGAGGAAAATCCATTTTCAACCTCCCCTGCGCCGAAGTTCTAAAGAAAGTATAGAGGAATTTCTTTTGCGATGCGAATGATCGCTGTTGGGCAGAAAAAACTTGTTCAAATCAGCGTTTTCTGATATTCTATAGAACACATGGCAGAAGCTCAGAATAAATATGTAAAAAGCAGGCCTCCCGTGGTGGTGGTGATGGGACACGTTGATCACGGCAAGACTACGCTCTTGGATTATATCCGCAAGGCGAATGTCGCGGCGCGGGAAGCGGGCGGCATTACGCAGGCGGTGGGCGCTTATGAGATTACGCACAACGATCGCAAGGTTACGTTTATCGATACGCCCGGGCACGAAGTGTTCTCGAAGATGCGCTCGCGCGGAGCGGAGGTTGCGGACCTTGCCGTGCTTGTCGTAGCCGCGGATGAAGGCGTGAAACCGCAGACAAAAGAAGCGATCGATATTATTTTGCAATCAAAAACTCCTTTTGTGGTTGCGATAAATAAAATCGACAGGACGAACGGCGATCTTACGCGCGCACGGAACGATCTGGCAACAGCCGGCGTTTTTCTCGAGGGCTTCGGCGGGCAGGTGAGCTACCACGGCATTTCCGCGAAAACGGGCGACGGGGTGAACGAGCTTTTGGACCTGATCATTCTTTCCGCGGATTTGGAAGGTTTGACATACGACCCGGCAGCGCCTGCATCCGGCTACGTACTCGAAATTAGCCACGATTCGCGGCGGGGAATTGAAGCGAGCGTGATTCTTATGAATGGTATCTTGAAGCGCGGCCAGCCGGTCTATACGCCGAGCGCCTCGGGGAAAATAAAAATACTCGAGAATTTTCTGGGGAAAGTGGTGAATGAGCTTGAACCGTCCGCTCCGGGATTAATTTTGGGGTTTGAAAAATTACCGAAAGTAGGAGAGCTTTTTTCGACCGAGCCGCTTGCGGGAGGCAGCGTGGGAAAACCGGCGGCGTTCGTGAAGAAGACCGTAATCGCCGCGAAATCGGAGAAGAGCGCGCTCAATCTTATTCTCAAAGCATCGGACGCGGGATCGCTTGAGGCGCTTTCCTCTATTATCAAAGCGCTTGCGAAAGAAGACAAAGTGCTCGCCGTGATCGACGAATCCGTGGGCGACATTACGGACGGGGATGTCAATAGCGCAATTTCTACGAAGGCGCATGTGATCGCTTTCAAGGTCAAGGTACAGAAGGGCGCGAAGAACCTGGCAGAAGCGCACGGCGTAAGCATCGTAACTTCGGATATCATCTACGAGCTTGTGAAAGCGGTAGAAGAGTTTTTTATGTCTTTGAGCCGCCCTCCGGCAGCTGGAGAGCTTGAGGTGCTCGCGGTGTTCAATCAAAAGAAGCCAGCCGAGCAGCTCGTGGGCGGAAAAATTATGAAGGGAACGTTCCGCAGGGCATCATTTGATATTATCCGCGCTACGGATGGCGGCGAGCCGAAAATGGAGGGGAATGGAAAAATTTTGACCTTGCGTGAGAAGAAAACGAATATTGACCAGGCGGGCGTCGGAAAAGAGATCGGTCTCGTCGTGAATTCTTCACTCCTGATAAAAGTGGGGGATAAATTAATTATCAGAAAATAAGCTCGATAGCGCTCGAAATCACACAATCGATTTCTCGCGTTTAGCTCTTTAGTAGAATTACTAACGAGCTATAGAGCTTCAGAGCTAGCGAGCTTTATCTATGAATCGCCGCCCCTTGCGCGTACAAAGTTTAATACGGGAGGAACTGAGCAAGCTCATCTTGCGCGAGCTTGAGTTTCCCGGGGCGCTTGTGACGATTACGGAAGTTGAGGTGAATAAAAAACTGGACACGGCGAAAGTGATGGTAAGCATTATTCCTTCATCCCTGGCTCCGAAGGCGCTGATTCTCCTCGGTAAGTCCGCGGGCGAACTGCAGTATCTTTTAATGAAAAAAATAAATATCAAGCCGTTGCCACGCATTCACTTTGAACTTGACCGCGGCCCCGAGAATGCCGCGGCTGTAGAAAAAAGATTACTCGAAAATGAATAGGTGGCTCCGACGCCCTTGCGGGGTCGGAGTCCCGACCGTAAAACGCGTCGGGAAGAAGCGATTGATGGAAGATAAGTAAGCTCGATAGCTCATTAGCGCCCGAAATTCAAAGGAAATTTCGGGCGTTTAGCTCTTTAGCCGCTCACCCAAAACGAAAGGGCCCATAAAATAAGGGCCCTTGTTTTTTTTATTTCACTTCTCTGAGGAGCATCACGCCGTCGGTTTTCACGCGTTTTGAATGCGGGCAAGGTCGCAGTCCATACGCTTCATAGTTCAATTTGATGATATGGCCGATGCGGCACTCGAATATCCTTGTTTTCATTTTGCGGTCACGAAAGGTGGAGCGCTGTACTCCGCGAGCGTCACAAAGGCGTCCTACCACCCAGAGTCCGCCGCCTTTGCGCGGATGGTCGGAGATCGGTTCGAGCGGTCGCACCCATTTGCCGATCCTATATTCGATCGATGTCGCACCGAGAAGCCCCAGTGATTTCATATCTCGTGTGAGGACCTTGAAATAAAGCTTGCGCACATTGTTCTCCGCGCGTAATTTATACTGAAAGCAGTCTATATTCGATCGCATCCTTCGTCAATGCAGAGTTGAAAAAATATCCTACTCGGACAATAATGAATAATGAGGGGACGGCTTGCCCGCGTTGTATAACAGGGCCACGTAGCCAAGTGGTAAGGCGAGGGTCTGCAAAACCCTTATTCGCGGGTTCGATTCCCGCCGTGGCCTCAGAATTAAAATACGCCCTTTTATGGGGCATATTTTAATTCTGAGTTACGGGAATCGAACAGCGGAGGGGGTCGGGGAACCGCGCTCGGTTCCCCGTGTAGGAGATTATTCAGAACCGAGGGTTCTGAAAAGCTCGGCTGCCTTTAAGCAGGCGAGCGTGTGAGCTTCCCGCCCAGGCCTCAAATGGAGAACGGGGCACAAGTCGTGCGTTGCATTTTCGGCCGGGAGGTCTATCGTGAAGGTAGATTCTTGTCCAGAACCCATCTCGAAAGTATGCTTCAAGTCGCGTTTTCAGCTCTTTTCTCCGCTCCGCAAGGCTTGCCGAGGAAGGTGTAGTCTCTGACTACACCGACTGAGGTGTAACGCAGCGGAACGGGAAAAGAGCAAAAACCCCTTGGGATACGGCCAATTTCGTCTGGCGCTCTGTCACTTCGGCCTCGGAGTAGCGCAAGGCTACACCTTTGCCCTTGCTTCGTGCGCCAAACGAAATTTGCGCGTATCGCGGCTGAAGATACTTTCGAGATGGGTTCTAACGAGGCGCACTATGAAGCCGGTTCTGGGAGATGATGGACTTATGTATTATCCCGTAGAGCCGGTCTTCGGAAGAGACGAGCTTACGGGGAGGGTGGTGTCGGCAGGGAAGAGGATACTCTGCTTGCCGGTGTACGACTTCCAATCAGAGTATTACATTTTTGTTGCGAGCGCAGAATTGCGAGATAAATTACAGACGAGGTATGCCGCGGTAAAGATCACCAAAGAAACTACGGCAGATCGTGATCAATGGTCGATGCCCGCAAAAGGCCCGAGTCAGGGGAAAACATATCACGGAGGGTAGTATTTCTTCCAAATTCAAGCGACCCCGTTTTTACGGAGCCGCTTTTTAATTTGGGCCGAGGATTGACTAAGCATGAGCAGGAATATATCTTAGTTAGTAGTTATATTGAGAGGATGGCGCTGTATGCAAAAAGTGATCCAGGACATTGAAGCGGCCTACAATAGGATTGCGGAACATTATACAAACTCGAGCAAGGCTTTTAATGAAATACTGATGCACGGTGAGATCGTTTCTCTCGCGACCAAATGGGGTGCCAACTTCGCGAGTGCCTCTGTATTGGACGTCGGATGCGGGCCTGGCGGATTGATGAAGCGGATCGAAAAACTTGGTGCACAAGTATATGGCATAGACATCTCGGAAAATTTGCTCCGGATTGCCGCGTCGAGGGGCCTTGCCAATTTAACCTATGGTTCAATGCATGAAGTCGGAGATCTTTTCCCGGCAGAAACTTTTGACCTTGTGGTTTCAAACTACGCCCTGCATTATTTGCCGCCAGAAGGCCAGGAGCTCGCGATCCAGGGTATTCACAAAATCCTAAAATCAAGCGGCCTTCTGGTTTATTCTTTGAACCACCCGTTTTTCATGCGTGGTGGATATTTCGAAGAAAGCGGGCCGTCCGCTGCGAGGACCGCTGATTATTTTGCCCCTCGCCGCTTGGATTCGTGGGGAAAAAAAGAATTCGGTGAAGAGCTAAGAATGTTCCGCATGGATTGGCCGGAGATATACGCGATAAATAAAAAGGCCGGTTTCGATGTGCTGGAATTGATCGACGGCGTCCTTCCCGAGGACATCGACGATGTGATCGCAAATACCGACAATGAAAAAGTGGTCAAGCTGATCAAGTTTTTCAGGAAAAACCCCTTTGCGGTATTCGTGGCGGCCAGGAAATAAAACCTGGCCTTTTTTATTTCATACCTTCGTGGTGCCCGGGGTGGGAGTCGAACAAAATTCCGCCAAGGCGGAATTTTCTAAGAACCCTCGGTTCTTAGTATTCTCCGACACGGGGAACCGGGCGCGGTTCCCCGACCCCCTCCACTCGTTCGA
>JBGPNL010000075.1:0-5534 GCA_041487555.1 Minisyncoccia bacterium
ACTATACCCGCAAGGCGCTTGATCTCCGCCGAATGCAAAAGCAGCCTGCGCAGCCGTTTCGGATCATAATCGGGTGGAGCGTTCTTCGGTTGGAAGGCCGGAATTTGCGAATTCAAAAGCCAGAGCTCGTTCCCGCGTACGAGCGCGTGACTTCCGGCAAGATTAAATTGTCCGCCCTTCGCGCTCTTCACCTCGAATCCCCTGAGCTCGACCCCGGCCTCGAGCGTCTCGCGTATCTCATAATCGAACCGCGCACGGCGGTTTTCTGCTATCGTTTCGGTTGCCATAGATTTATATTAGCGGAGATTAGATAAAATCGCATTTTTGGATTATCGTTAAACGATAAGGCCGCACCACATGGGCGCATAAACATGAAAGAGCAGATTGAGAACATCATAAAAAACGCCATAGATGCTCGCGATGCGCGCGTTGAAGTTTCTGTTCCCGAGCAGGCTGGTTTCGGCCATTATTCGACGAATATCGCCATGCGGCTTGCGAAGATTGAAAAGAAGACCCCGCTTGCCGCTTCGCGCGAGATCGTGGAAAAAATTTCCCGGATCGCCCCCGCGGGATTTTTCGAAAAAGTTGAGGCCGCCGCGCCCGGATTTATTAATTTTTGGATATCGAAGGAGGCGCTACAAAACGAACTTGCGAATGTTTCCAGGGGGAAAGAATTTGGGAACAGCGCGATAGGAAAAGGAAAAACCGTTATCGTGGAATATTCCCAGCCGAATATCGGCAAGATGATGCATGTAGGGCATTTGCGCACGACGATCATCGGAGACGCGCTTGCGAATATATACGAAGCCGTCGGCTATAAAGTGATCCGCTGGAATTATTTGGGCGATTGGGGAACGCAGTTCGGTAAGCTTATCGCCGCATATAAGTTGTGGGGTGATAAAAAAGTAATCGAAACGAATCCGCTTACCGAGCTGCAAAAACTGTATGTGCGATTCCACGATGAAATGAAAAAAGATGAGTCGCTCGAGAAGCGCGGCCAGGAGGAATTCAAAAAACTCGAAGATGGCAATAAGGAAAATCTGAAACTTTGGGAGTGGTTCAAAAAAGAATCGCTCAAAGAGCTCGATAAGATCTATAAAGATCTCGGCGTGCGTTTCGATACTTATATCGGCGAGAGCTTTTTCGAAAAAGAAATGAAGCCGCTCGTTGCCGAGTTGGTTAAGAAGGGTGTCGCGAAAAGAAGCGAGGGGGCGCTTGTTATTGATCTCGAGGCCATGAAGCTTCCGCCTGCGCTCATCGAGAAGGGTGACGGGGCGAGCCTCTATTTAACGCGTGACATCGCGAACCTCCGCTACCGGCTCGAGAAATACAAGCCAGCGAAGATATTATACGTGGTGGGAAACGAGCAGTCGCTCCACTTCGAACAGCTTTTTGCGGTGGCGAAAATATTAGGTTTGGATTCCGCGGAGCTCGCGCATGTGAAATATGGCCTCGTCTTGGGAGAGGCGGGCAAGAAGCTTGCGACGCGCGAAGGGCGGACGATCCTTTTAAAAGAGGTGCTCGAAAAAGCCATAACGCTTGCGCGGAAGGTCGTTGAAGCGAAAAACACCGAACTTTCCGGAAGTGAGAAGGACGAAGTCGCGCGCGTGGTCGCGATCGGGGCGCTCAAATACAACGATCTCAAAGAAAACCGCCACAGCGATATTATTTTCGACTGGGAAAAGATGCTCGATACTTCGGGCGACAGCGCGCCTTATCTTCAATACACTTTTGCAAGACTGCGTAGTATTCTCCGGAAGGCACAAACGGTAAATAGTAATTCGCAATTAGTAATTCGTAAATTACCAACTACCAATTACCAATTACTGAATTCCGATGTCGAACTCGATCTCGTGAGAAAAATAATCGAGTTTCCAGATGAAGTCGTGCGCAGCGCTGAAAATCTTGCGACAAGCAATATAGCAGTCTATCTTTTTAGGCTTGCCGTGCTTGCGAACCGGCTCTACGAAACAACGCCGGTGCTAAAAGAAGAAAACGAATCACGCCGCGCCGCACTTCTGCTTTTGATCACGACTGCTGCCGAAACGCTGAAAAAAGGACTGGGGCTTTTGGGGATAAAAACGCTGGAGGAGATTTAGTTGTTGCGCGAATAAGCGAATAGAGCCTTGCTTTATTTTCGCCGGCGCTTATACTTCAAACGGCCCCGAAGAAGTTTTTCGGACCGCCAAATCCAAAAACCGAGGTGTTTTGTGGCAGATCTGGCGAAGTATGGAGAAGTTGATGAAGTTGATATTGACAGCAGCAACGATACGGACAACCTTAATTGGTTGAACGAAAGATTAAGGGACGGGTGGGAGGTCGTCACGGTTAAGATCATCGAAAAACAATATCGATGCAGCGGTGGCGACGAATCCTACATCAAAAAGGAAGCTTCGACCCGCTATGTGATCGGCAAGCCGCGGGAAAAACCGCAACCCAATCGCGGTCCCAATCCCGCCAAATAACAGTTTCGGCGTCGCACAAGCGGCGCCTTTTTTGTTGAGAAATATGGGAAAATCTGGTATTTTAAAGGAATCATGGGTAACGAAGAACAAAAAAATAATCCCACCGGATTCAATCTTCCCGCCGAGGAGGAAAAGATACTGAAATTCTGGGACGAGCACAATATTTTCGGGAAAACCCTCGCAAAAAATAAAGGCAAGAAAACCTTTGTTTTTTACGAAGGGCCGCCGACCGCGAACGGCAGGCCGGGGATACACCACATCCTTGCGCGCGCGTTCAAGGATCTCATTCCGCGTTACAAGACGATGCGGGGATACTACGTTCCGCGCAAAGGCGGGTGGGACACGCACGGGCTCCCCGTCGAGATCGAGGTGGAAAAAGAACTGGGATTGAAGTCGAAAAAAGATATCGAGAAGTTCGGTATCGCCGAGTTCAACCGCCGCTGCAAGGAGTCCGTGTGGAAATACAAAGACGAGTGGGAAAAGCTCACGCGCCGCATGGGGTTCTGGCTTGACCTCAAAGATCCCTACATCACCTACGAGGCAACCTATATTGAAACTTTGTGGTGGATTATCGCGCAAGTGTGGAAGAAAAAATTGCTCTATAAAGGCCATCGCGTCGTGCCCTGGTGCACGCGTTGTGGTACGTCTTTGTCTTCACATGAATTGGCGCAGGGGTATAAAGAGACGACGGATGCTTCGGTATATGTGAAGTTCAAGCTGAAGCCGGGGCAGAAGATCGATGGTAAGCCCATACCAGAGGACACCTATATTCTCTCCTGGACAACGACACCATGGACCTTACCCGGAAACGTGGCGTTGGCCGTCAATCCGAAGATTCTCTATGTGCGTGAAGAAAACGTACAAGTTTCAGGTAAAAGTGGACATTATGAAAATTTGATTTTGGCCAAAAATATCTACGATGGTTTATACAACAGGCCTGATACTGATGTTTTGAAATTGGGTCTTGATCTTGTCTATGCAAAAAAGGAAGTTGTGCATGATCAACGGGCGCGAACCACCAGGGAGATTTCAGGAGAAAAATTGGTCGGTCTCGAATACGAGCCGCTTTTCGATATTCCCTCGCTTCGGCATGAGAATGCGTACAAAGTATACGCTGCGGATTTTGTGACAACGACGGACGGTACGGGCGTTGTGCATACGGCCGTGATGTATGGTGAAGATGACTATCAACTGGGGAAGAAAGTTGGCCTGCCGCAAGTGCATACGGTAAATGAGGAAGGCAGGTTCAAGAGTGATGTGCCGGGCGGGCTTGCCGGGATGCTTGTAAAATCGAAGGATCCACCGGTCACAAAGGAAACGGAAGAGAAGATATTCGCGCACCTCACGAAGAACGGGAATTTTTTGCGGACGGAGGCATATATCCACGAATATCCCTATTGCTGGCGCTGCGGTACGCCCATTTTGTACTACGCGCGTGATTCCTGGTTCATCGGCATGTCGAAACTCCGCGGGAAATTGGTTGCGGCGAATAAGAAAGTAGGCTGGGTGCCCGAGAATGTGAAGGAGGGACGCTTCGGCGAGTGGTTGCGCGAGGCGAAGGACTGGAATTTTTCCCGCGAGCGTTATTGGGGAACCCCGCTCCCGATCTGGGAGTGCAAAAAATGCGGCCATACGGAAGTGGTCGGCGGTTTTGATGACTTGAGCGAAAAGGCTGGCGAGCCGAAGAATAAATATTGGGTGATGCGGCACGGGGAGTCATTGGCGAACGTGATGGGCATCATCGATTCGGGGCAGGCACATCTGCGTTTGACGGCAAAAGGCCGCGCACAAGTCGAAACTTCGGCGAGAAAATTGAAGAACGAGCTTGAAAAGAAAAAAGAAAAGATCGATCTGATATTTTCTTCGGACATTACGCGTACGCGGGAAACGGAAAAGATCGCCGTTTCGGTCTTGGGCGTGCACGATGCCGCCTTCGACAAGCGCCTCGAAGAAGTGCATCTGGGTCCCGCACTCACCGGCTGCCACGACGAACAGTATCATATCGTTTTCCCGACCTACGAATCGAGATTCGAAAAACGGCCCGAGGGAGGCGAATCGCTCCGCGATCTGCGCCAGCGCCTTTGGGAGTTTTTGGACGAGACCGAGAAAAAACATAAAGGAAAAAACATCCTTATTGTGAGCCACGAGTATCCGATCTGGATGCTCTTTACCGCAGCTTATGGCTGGACGGAGCGGCAGGCGATAGCGGAAAAGATCCGCCGCGGTGATGATTTTTTCGGGCTTGCCGACCTCGAACGCCTTCCTGTGCGCGTGGTACCCCGGAACGAAACGGGCGAGGTGGACCCGCACCGGCCGTTCATCGATGCGATCACGTTCCCGTGCGCGAAGTGCCCTTCGGCGGGCTCAGGGCGGGCGGTCGGTGAGATGCAGCGCGTGAAAGAGGTCGCCGACGTCTGGTTCGATTCCGGCTCAATGCCGTTCGCGCAGGGGCATTATCCTTTTGAAAACAAAGAAGCGATCGACAAAAAAACGGCGTATCCCGCCGATTATATCTCCGAAGCGGTCGACCAGACGCGCGGTTGGTTCTATACGTTGCTCTCGGTTGCGACCCTGCTCGACCGCGGCACGCCGTACAAGAACGTGATCTGTCTTGGCCATGTGAACGACAAGAACGGGCAGAAGATGTCGAAATCGAAAGGGAACACCGTGAGCCCCTGGACGATGATGGAAAGGTACGGTGTCGATGCCCTGCGCTGGCATTTTTATACGCTGAATCCTCCCGGCGAGCCGAAGAATTTCGACGAGCTTGAAATCGCCAAATCGTATCGGAAGATGCATCTCATCCTTTATAACTCGCTCGTTTTTTGGAAAACGTACGCCAATAAAAACTTAAAACTTAAAACCAAAAACTTAAAACCGCAAAATATACTTGATGCGTGGATTCTCGCGCGGCTAAATCAGTTGATTGAAGGTACAACCGTGCATCTTGAGAAATATCAAATCCGCGAGGCGGCGCTCCTTATCGAAGAATTCGTGGATGACCTTTCGCGCTGGTACATCCGCCGCTCCCGTCGGCGGTTGCAAAAACCGCTCAGCCAGTCCGATTTC
>JBGPNL010000076.1:0-5516 GCA_041487555.1 Minisyncoccia bacterium
GCATACCTGATGCCGCGCTTCTCCTTACGCGGGATTCCGGCGGAAGCGGAACGTTTTTTTACGTAGCGGCTGCATTGGATATCGCCGGAGGCGCTGAGGGGACAAATGCCGTTCTTCTCGGAGACCGTATTGCCCCGCAGAATATCGGGATTAAGAATGGCCAGATAATAGCGAATTATGCGGATAGGGAACCGGGGCAGCCGATGACCACGAGGCCGTCGGTCGGCGTGAGCAGATATATGATCGTCCGCGGATTGGTACTTGAAGTTTCGAATGCCATCGTCGGCGCCGGCGAGCGCTGCGGCGGAAACATGACAACCGCCCCCGCGTGTATTGCCGGATACCATTGCGCTCCCAGCCCGAATTCGCATTTGCCGTTCGGCGACGTCGGCGGCACCTGCGTCGCGGATTAATCAAAGCTTGTCATTCTGAGGTTCAACCGAAGAATCTCCACGCCGACGCTTATAAAAAATAGAATTGAGATGCTTCGCAAAGCTCAGCATGACAACGCTAAAGAAGAATGGAAGGAGAGAATGTTAGAATAAAGATATGAAAATAAAATCGCTCACCGCGCGGCCGATACTCGACTCCCGCGGACAATGGACCGTTGAGGCCGCGCTTACTTTAAAGAACGGCGTGAGTGCCACGGCGTCCGTGCCGCAAGGGAAAAGTACCGGCGCTTCCGAAGCGCATGCATTGCCCGTGGCGCAAGCGGTGCGGAATATCGAGAACAAGATTGCGCCGAAATTGCGCAATAAGGAATTTAAGGATCAGTACGTATTCGATATGTTTTTGTGCGATCTCGACGTGACGCCAATGAAGTCAAAGCTTGGCGCGAACGCGATACTCGCGGCTTCGGTCGCGTTCCTGCGCGCGGAAGCGAAGGCGAAGCGCATTCCGCTTTGGGCCCATATCCGCGATATCTATGGTCTGCCGGTCAAACGCTCGGCGCGCCCGCGGCTTTTCATCAACGTGGTGAACGGCGGACTGCATGCCGGGAATAATCTCCATTTTCAGGAATATCTTTTGATACCGAACTGCCGCACCATCCGCGAATCGGTGGAGGTAGGCACGACGATCTATCATGAATTAGGGCTGGCGCTCGCGCGCTCGAAGGGGAAGACGGCCACGAGCTTGGGCGACGAGGGCGGCTACGCGCCGAACTTCAAGAGCGATTTCGAGCCGTTCCATCTGATGGCGGCTGCGGCGAAAAGGCTCAAGCTTTCAAAGAAAGTGGATTTTGGAATGGACGCCGCCGCGACCGACATCAAAAAAACGCATCCGCTCGAATTATTGAAGTTGTACCAAAAACTGATCAAGCAGTATGGGCTCATCTATCTCGAAGATCCGTTCGGCGAGGAGGATTTTTTGAGCTTCGCCGCACTTAATATGCATTTTGGACATCGAACTTGGATCACGGGCGACGACCTTACGACGACGAACGTGCACCGCATGGAACGCGCGCATGCGGAGGGAAGCGTGAACGGGGTTATTATCAAGCCGAACCAGATCGGCTCGGTAACTGAGGCCTTGGACGCCGTGCGCGCGGCGCGTAAGTACGATTGGGCTGTTGTCTGCTCGCACCGGAGCGGGGAGACGAACGATGATTTTATCGCGGACTTTGCCTATGGCGTGGGTGCCGAAGGCCTGAAGCTCGGAGCTCCCGCGAGAGGAGAAAGGGTTGCCAAATATAACAGATTATTAGAGATCGAAGCGCGGGAAGATAAATAGGTTCAACAATTATGGACGATGATCACAAGATCCTCGGCGTAAGGAAGAATATCTTTTTTCTCGGCCTCGTCAGTTTTTTCAATGATTTTTCCGGGGAGATGGTACAATCCGTGATGTCCGTCTTTTTGACCGTTACCTTGGGCGCGCCGGCGTTCGTTGTCGGCGTGATCGAGGGGGCCGCGGATGCCATTTCCTCCGTGCTCAAGCTTTTTTCCGGCTGGTTTTCGGACAAGATCGGCAAGCGCAAGACGCCAGCCATTGCGGGATACGGTATTTCCGTCTTGGCCCGTCTTTTCCTTACGGCGGTCATGAATTTCGGGCAGGTGTTCGCGCTGCGGGTGTTCGACCGGATCGGCAAAGGATTCCGCGATTCCCCGCGCGACGCTTTGATCGCCGAATCCGTTCCGCGCGAGGAGCTCGGCAGATCGTATGGCTTTCACCGGGCGATGGACACGCTTGGTGCCACCGTGGGGCCGCTCACGGCGTTCTTTCTCCTGCCTGTGCTCGGAGGGGATTATCGGAAATTATTTCTCGTGGCGTTTTTCCTCGGTCTTTTTGCCATTGGCAGTTTTGTTTTCGTGAAGGAAAAGAAAAAGGATCCCGCCGCGCCCATGAAAAAGGTGCCGCTCAATTGGGGTGTTTTCCGCGCGAACAAAAAATTCATTTCTGTCGTCCTTTCTATATTTATTTTCGGCTTAGGGACGCTTCCGATCGCGCTCGTGCTTCTCAAGGCCAAGGAGATCGGCTCGATCGGCGACGTGCCGCTCATGTATTTCGTCTATAGCTTGGCGTTCGTCTTGACCTCCGTTCCTTTCGGCCGCTTGGCGGATAAAATAGGGGAGCGTCTGGTGATCGCTGCCGGATTCATGTTCGCCGTTATCGCTTACGTCGGCCTTTCATTTACTTCGCACGTTGTCTGGCTCACGCTGTTCTTCATCGTCCTTGGCCTGTATTCCGCGGCTACCGACGGCATGGAACGGATGCTCGCCGCAAAATCGATCGGGCCGGAGCTTCTTGCCACGGGCCAGGGATTCCTTAATATGGCGATCGGATTTTCTTCGCTCGGCGCGGGGCTTATCGGCGGCGTATTATGGACCACCATCAATTCTGCCGCTGGCCTGTGGTATGCGGCGGCGCTTTCTCTCATCGGTTGCGTGCTTTTCCTTATTGTTTCCGCGAAAGGCAGCGCGCAGGCTTGAGCTGTGGTTATTTTTGATATTTCGTTATATCGATTCCCAGGTCGAGCGGTCCGAAGGCAAGAGGTAAGAGTTCCTTGATCGTCGTTATGACGATTTTATCTTTTTTTGAGGTCGAGAGAATTACTTCCAGGTCGCGATTGGAAATTTGTGATACTTCGTAGAGCACTTGCCGACAGCTTCCGCAGGGGCCCGTTACCTCGGTTGTTGCAAAGTTTTCCCCGCGTCCGATGATGGCGATCCCGCTGAATTCTTTTATCCCCATCGCGTTGGCGCGCAGCACCGCCGCGCGTTCTGCGCAGATCGTTGAGCCGTACGCGGAGTTTTCGAAATTCGTTCCCGAGATCAATTTCCCATCGGCTGAGATCAGGCAGGCGCCGACGTAGAAATGCGAGTAGGGATTATAAGAATGTTCGAGCACCTTCCATGCTTCGTCGAGCGCCCGACGCTGCGGCTCGGTCAGCTTTTCATACGTTGTTTCTCGCATCTTTGTATCCATAGTATCGTTTCCTATTCCATAAAGATATCCGACAAAAAAATTATTGTAAAGTTTTCGTTTTTTGCCCGCCATCCTCGCTACCAAATGAACGGCACGAGGCGGTATTTCACTTTACTTCGGTACTCCGCGTAGCCCGGCAGGTTTTTCAAAAGAAAATTTTCTTCGTCGAGAAGCCGCCAGACAATTACGAGCGCTAGGGGAACGACGGTTAAGAGCCCCCAGGAAGAACCGAGCGCGAGCGGCGTGCCGAAAAACAGAATAATGCCTCCGACGTACATCGGATGCCGCACAAGCGCATATGGCCCCGTGGATATTACTTTTTGTCCGTTATCGGCTTCAATTGTCGCCGAAGCGAAGGTGTTTTTTTTGAATACGAAAAAGATGATGAGGAGGCCGAGCAGGACCAGCCCGTTTCCCGCGAATACCGTTCGCAGCGGGACCGCGGACCAATGTATGCGGTGATCGATCGCGGGGAACGCCATAACTATAATGAAGAGCATTGCCGCGATGGCTTGTATAAGCTTTTGTGTTTTTTCTTTCTCCGCGCCCGCGCCCGCGTTTACCCGTCGCGCGAGGAGCTTCGGATCATATTTGGCCAGGTAGAGCGTGATCGCGAGAATCGGCAGCGAAAATGTGGCGAGAAAAATCCACGCCTGCCAATAATAAAAGGTCCATGCCGGAAGGAAGAGCAATATAAAGAGGCCGAGAAGAAGCTCTAAGAATCCCGCGGAGGCCTTTTTATTGAGATCGGTCATTCCATAATCTTAGCACCCAAAAGAGCGTAAAAAATCATTTGCGGAGGCGGAAGGCGCTTCGCTATTCGAACGCGCTCTCCGCCAGCTGGCGGAGAGCTTTTAAAAACCCACGGTTTTTAAAATTTTTCTACACGGGGAACCGGTCGCGGTTCCCCGACCCCCTCCGCTGTTCGAATCCTTCCGCCTCAACAAAAAATCCCCCGCGCCATCTCAAAAGAAATTGCGCGGGGGATCGCTCGCGGTGAGGGACAGACTTTGAATTCCGCCGTTCAAGCCCCACAAGCGTTTTCGAGGGGTCGGGCGAAAAGCGAAAACTGATAGGGAGCGGACGCTTCGCAAATTCCCATTTCGGACATAGTGGACAAATCCGGGCATGTTGGACGTGTCCAATATGGCCAGTCCAAAATGGAATCGGATATATCAACTATAGCCGATTATAGCCGATAATTCATGATCGGTTATAGAGCTGTATTTCATTGGTCTCAGCGTCTTGTATCACGTTATCAATGTGCCGTTTTTCGGCATCATAAGCCACTGGTTGATCCAGCGAATACGCATAGAACGGGCGTATACCTCGTCCTGCATACTGAAGTGTCCGAAAAAGGTACATCGCAAACGATCCGGTGTAGCGATAGCGACGGATACATCGTTCAAGATTTTCTCGAAGTTGATCATCGTATCCCTGCCAACGGGACAGAAAATAGAAGCGTTCAATCCAATCGGAGATTGTATAATCGAGAAGTTTCATTAATTCTTGTTTAGCAGAAAGATTGCCATTCTGCGCCAACCGCACCAACGAGATACTGATAATATCCCGGATGCGCCGGTCGGCCAGATCGGCCGGGGCAACAAACACATATTTCTTATCCCGATATTTATTCATTACCGCTTCGACCTCCACAGAATCTTCGTAGGGAACCAGATTCTTCTTTCGCTTCCCTGGTGCCCACCGCCGTTGGAATTTCCACTCGATTGCGTAGGTAATGCGATCCCAGTCAATGCCATCGATTTCACTTCTGACATTTTTTTGGAAAAAACGATAGCACCGCAGAGGACGTGGGGGACGCAGAGGAAACGGGGTAGGCAGGGATGGGCGACTTGTCGCCCAACTCGCAAAAGCAATGAATTATGAACTGACACCAAATGGCCCTTCTGGTGAGAGAACTATGGCGCGTAAATCTTTGAACTCCTCCGCGTCCTCCGTAATGAATTACTGTTTTTAAGCTCATAAGCACTCAAGAATCTCCAACGTGCCCACCACCAGCATCCGGATTTCCTCCTCGTTGATCACATAGGGCGGCATGAAATATACCGTGTTGCCGATGGGGCGCAACA
>JBGPNL010000077.1:0-5389 GCA_041487555.1 Minisyncoccia bacterium
GGGAGGGCGAGAAATGCGTAAGAGTCCGCTGTCGTGGTAAGATAATGAGAATAAAGATGAATGGAAGATCAAGTTATTTTTGTTTGAAATGCCAAAAATAGGAATTAGGCAATTACGCGATTAAGGAATTAAAACAATTGCTCAATTGCGTAATTGCAAAATATTATGAATTCCCCTAAATATATTTTCGTTGTCGGTGGCGTGATGTCTGGTGTCGGCAAGGGCATCGCTTCCGCATCCATCGGAAAAATCCTCGAAGCACGAGGATTTTCTGTTACGGCCGTCAAGATCGATCCCTATGTGAATGTGGATGCAGGCACGATGAGCCCTACGGAACATGGTGAGGTATTCGTTCTGAATGATGGCACGGAGTGCGATCAGGATATGGGAAATTATGAGCGATTCTTGAATCGCGATCTTACGGGCGCGAACTATATGACGACGGGGAGTGTCTATCAGTCCGTGATCACTCGTGAACGCAACCTGGAATACGGCGGGAAATGCGTGGAGGTGGTGCCGCATATTCCGCTCGAGGTCATTGATCGCATCGAAAGAGCGCGGCACAAAGAAAAAGCGGAGATTGTGATCACGGAGATCGGCGGCACGGTCGGAGAATACCAGAACATCCTTTTTTTGGAAGCGGTCAGGATGCTGAAGATCAAAAAACCACATGACGTGCTCCTTGTGCTTGTGAGCTACTTGCCGGTCGCGGGCGAAGACGCGACGGAACCAAAAACAAAGCCGACGCAGTACGCCGTGCGAGCGCTCAATTCCGCCGGACTCCAGCCGGATGTGATTCTCGCGCGCGCGAAAGTGCCGCTCGACAAAAAGCGCAAGGAAAAAATAGCGGTAAATTGCAATTTGCGGGAAGAAGATGTTATTTCCGCGCCGGACGTTTCATCGCTTTACGAGGTGCCCGTGAATTTCGAAAAGGACAATATCGGCCTATTACTTCTTAAAAAGCTCGGGCTCAAACCGCGGAAGAATGATCTCGGCGAGTGGCGGCGGTTTGCCTCAAAGGCAAGGAACGCGAAGCACCCGGTACGCATCGGCATCGTGGGGAAATATTTCGGTTCGGGCAAATTTATGCTCGCCGATTCCTATATTTCGGTGATCGAAGCCGTAAAGCACGCAGCGGCATCGCTCGGACGCAAGCCGGAGATCGTCTGGCTCGATGCCGAAGGATTCGAACGCGGAGCGAAGGCCTTGAAAGAGCTCGACAAATACGACGGCGTGATCGTGCCGGGCGGATTTGGCAGTCGTGGTGTGAAGGGAAAGATCAAAGCCATTAAATACCTGCGGGAGCACAAGATCCCGTTTTTCGGGCTTTGTTATGGCATGCAGCTCGCGGTCGTGGAATATGCGCGGAATGTCTTGGAGCTGAGAGACGCCGATACAACGGAGATAAATCAAAGGACGAAGCATCCCGTGATCGACATCATGCCGGAGCAAAAGAAGTTAATGGCCGAAAAGAATTATGGTGGCACGATGCGGCTTGGCGCGTATCCGGCACAGCTCACGCCGAAAAGTATCGCGGCCGCGGCCTATGGCAAGAACAGGATCTCGGAGCGACACCGCCATCGCTATGAGGTGAATCCGGCCTATATCGCGCGACTCGAGAAAAATGGCCTCATGTTTTCCGGCCAGTCGCCCGACCGGCGGCTTATGGAAGTCGCTGAACTCCCGAAATCGAAACACCCGTTTTTCCTTGGTACGCAGTTCCACCCCGAATTAAAGTCTCGTCCGCTGGTACCGCATCCATTGTTCGTGGAATTTATTAAAGCTGCGGCGAAGAGAAAAAAATAGAGCCGACCTTTATGTGGTCGGCTGTTTTTCAGCTGGCTGTGGAGTAGCGGGTCGAATAGGCGATATTGGGGATTTCTTCCGCGCGATTGCAGCGCGGGCACTTGAGAATCGGCCCCAAGAGGAAAGCAATGACCGGTTCCAACCGCGTGCGCTTGTGACGCGGGCATTTTGGCACCTTAGCTCTTGGATTTTTCGACCAGTTTACGACTCGGCGTGTTAGTTCTTTGGTGCGAATCCGTGTACGCTTATTTACCCGCCGTATGATTTCAGGACGTATCCGGCTCTTTTGTCTTTCGCTCAACGGAACAATAATTTCTCTGGGAAGCCTCATATTTTTTCTCCTTACGGCAGGAACTGGCATAAACTTATCACGGGTATATACTGTTTGTAAAGCAATGGTCATATTTCTTTATGGGGCTGATGATTATCGTAGGGAACAAAAAAAGCGGTCCATTTTTGCCGAGTTTATAAAGAAATATTCCGGTTTGAATATTGGAGTGTTCGATTTGGCGGAGGAGAAAGGGCTTACGGATTTCGCGGAATTCGTGCGGAGCCAGTCGATCTTCGAGCAGAAGAAATTCGTGGCTCTCGAAAATAGTTTTGAAGAAAAAACAAGGGAAAAACTCGCGGAGGTTTTAAAGCCGTTGCTTCCGGCAAAGGACATCATTATTTTACTCTCAGAGAGAAAGGAGCCGGTAAAAGCGCTGCAATTTTTACTTACAAAACCCGCCCTTTCGCAGACATTCCCGAATCTCGCAGGCCCCGAATGGACTGGTTTCATAAAAACGGAAGCGAAGAAATTCGGATTTATTCCCGAAGATGCCGCCGTGCAATTTCTTGCCGATGTCTATAAAGACAATACATGGGGACTTATCACCGAACTTGAAAAGTTGGGCAGCCTCAATGGTTCGACTTCGCTCACCATGGGAAAAGCGGCGATTACGCGGAAAGATCTGGAAAGCTTCGATTTGGAGGTCGCGCCGAATTATTGGACGACCCTGAATGCTCTCAAAGGACACGATATAAAAAACCGATTATGGGCACTTGAAAAATTACTCGCGCTGGGTGATCCTGCGCCGAAGATTTTCAATATTTTGGCATCCCAGTGGCGCGAGAAACTCTCTGTAATGGCGGAATATGATATAAAAATAAAATCAGGAAAACTGGAATACGAAGAGGCGTTAGTAGATTTAGTTATTGGGTAATTAAGTTATTACGTTATTGGGTTATTCCGACCTTAGAAAGATTTTATCTCGATCAGCTATGCTGAGCCATGCTGAGTAGATGGAATTGGCGCAACTCGAAATATATAAATTATCGCGAGATATTTCTGCCGACGCCTGGGAGCTATATAAGGATTTTTCTTGGGAAATGAGAAAGCTAATCGGTAATCAATTTATTGCAGCTATTGACTCAATTGGGGCGAATATCGCTGAGGGCTGGGGTCGTTTTCATTTCCTCGATCGTAAGAGGTTCAACTACAATGCGCGTGGTTCTCTTACCGAGAGCATTCACTGACTTGAATTTACTTATCGCCAGAGATCTCGCGGCGAGTGACAAAGGGAATGCATTAAAAGACAAAATCCGGATTTTGCATCTCGGACTCAACAACTATATTAATTCGATAAAAAACAGAAGTTATTAGAAAGAAAAACCCCATAACCTAATCACCAATCACTTAATAACGTAATAACTAAATAACCTATTTAACTAATTTCGCCAACTGCGATTTATGCCTCGAGGCCTTGTTCTTTTCAATCACCCCAGCCTTCGCGGCCTTATCGAGCGCTTTGTAGGCCTTCGGCAAGAACTGTTTCGCCGCATCGGTTTTCTTTTCAGATACCAGCTTTCGCAGGTCTTTTATCGCCTTTTTATAAGCATCTTTGCGGACGAGGTTCCGTCCCGCCCGGCGCACGCTCTGGCGGTAGGCTTTTTTTGCTGATTGGGTGATTGGCATGTTAGATTTTGTTCGAGTATGTTTATCGTCATTCTGAGCTTTGCGAAGAATCTCCATGGAGATTCTTCGCTTCGTTTAGAATATAGAAGTTAGGATATAGGAAAAACCGAGAGAATACAAGGGGGGATTGACAAAATAGGTAATCGGGTATATAACTTACCCGTACCGTACCTTGAAAATGCCATGGCGAACCCCAGTTTGATCGGGGGAGCCCGTGGCAGGCAACGTGTTCGCTTTAGAGTGAACGAGTTGCAAATAAAGAAAAGGAGAACGTGTCATGATTGACGTGTTCACTGAATTCAACAATATGGGCGAAGCTCAAGAAGTGGAGTTTGCGCTTAAGCGCAACGGATTCACCCATGTGCAACTGAAGAAGCTCACAAGTGGCAGTATGCTGGGCGATATTCGCGAGGTGCTCGAAGGCCGCGCAGAAATCTGCCGCATCAAACGTCTTGCCGGAGTCACATCCGCTACTCCAAAACGTTTTCCGATCTGGAAAACGCTCACGATCGGCGGCCTCTCGAGAAAAGAATTTCAGAAGCGTCTCGATAACGGCAAGTTCTTCACTTCCGACTGGGCGAAAGATATCATGGGCAAACCGGCTTTCAAAACGTCCGCTGAAGCTCACGAAGCTTCATTCGTTCGCGTGAAGGTGGGCGACCTCGGCTTTACCGAGTTGCCAACTACAACCGAACTTTTCGATCGTGATCGTCTCGCGGCATTCGGCCTCGAGCGTTGCGAACCAGAAGACGGTCCCGCGCTTCGGCTTGCGCTTCCTGACCAGCCTATTGGCGATTACCTCTGGGTTGGAATGGAACCCATTATCGACTCCGGCGCGGATCCGGACGTGTTCTACGTCGGGCGGAGCGTCGACGGCGAGCGGTGGCTGTCCGCGCGCTGTGCCCATCCGTCGCACCGGTGGGATCTCTCGGGTGGGGTCGTCTTCCGTTTCCGCAAGTAGCTTTCAGACCCTGGGCGCTGGGTCACTTATCGCTTTTTGATCCTTTGTCCCTTCGTATTTCCGCCGTTGCATGAAATTTATGCAACGGCGTTTTCTTTTTTCTCCTAGACAAAGTTTTCATAAAGACGCTCGCTTCCGGCGTTGATTTCCTCGGTTGGGTGCATTTTCCCGATCATCGTGTGCTGCGTACTGCGACGAAACGGCAGATGTTCGCGCGATTAAGGGCTCATCCGACAGACGGAACGATTACTTCTTATGCGGGGATGCTTACGCATGGGAATGCGCGAAAGCTACAGGCCTGGATCCTGGGGTCCTAGCCCGGGATGACGGAATAAGAGGTTAAAAACAGGAATTCGTGAAGTTTTCTGAAATTATCTTTATAATGAATCTATGATACACAGCGTTTCGGGAAAACTCGTCTCAAAAGGCGCGAACTTTGCCGTGGTCGAGGTTTCGGGAATCGGCCTTAAAATCTTTACGAACGCGCGAACGCTCGGCGCTTTGCCCGCGCCGGGGGCGAATGTGCGACCGAGCGAAGAGCGAGGAAGTACTGAGCGCACCAGCGCGAATGTGCGACCGAGCGAAGAGCGAGGAAGTACTGAGCGCACCAGCGCGAATGTGCGACCGAGCGAAGAGCGAGGAAGTACTGAGCGCACCAGCGCGAA
>JBGPNL010000078.1:0-5355 GCA_041487555.1 Minisyncoccia bacterium
ATGGGCGGAATTATCCGAAAACAACCCCCCTAAAAAAAAATGAAACGCCGATGCCATGGCGTGGGATGCCTTATATAAGAAGGTAGCAGGACTCGAGGTAGCAGTTTCCGCCGGCGGCGCAGGAGGCTGCGATGCGGGCGCAGGCAGGCCGTTCAGGTCGAGGTCGAACGCGGGCGCTTCATTCGCTTTGAAATTATTGTCTCCTCCGACCGGCACGGGAGCATTCCCCGAAGGCACTGCAACCACGGGCGTCCCATCAGTATTTCCCGTATTGCTTGGCGCGGATCCGCTACCAGTACCGCCGAACATGACGGGCGGAATTTCGTATTGCGTCTCGACGAACATACCGTCCAAGAGCACGCTCGGCAATTCGGTAAGCGATGTGGGAATTCCGCCAATTCGCACCTGCAATTTCTGGAGATCATCCCAATTCGTGATGGGAAGCGAGATCGTAAAGTTTTGCCAATTTGCCGGGCTTACTTTCGAAAGCGAGATCCAATGCGAGCCGTCGGTGCTATAACTTACTTCCAAAAAATTTTCATCTGGCAACGAAGCGGGCGGCGCTGAAAATATCGTGCCCGTCGCTTCGGTCGTCGAAGCCGGCTGAAGAGTGCTCGACGGAAGCGCGGATAAATCGGCAGACAACGGCGGGCCAAGAATAATTGTTTCCGATGAATCGGCATCCGAAGGCGCAGAAGTTGCGGCAGGTTCAGCGGACGGCGCAGAAGGGATATCTGCGGGCACATCGTTCGTTGGAGTGATTGTGTCGGTAGTCGTCGCGCTCGCGGTTGGCGTAACTGCGGGAACATCTGCCGGAGCGGAAATGGGCGCGGTCATCGTATCGGAAGATGGCGCGGAGATATCGTCGGCGAATGCCGTAACTATCGGCTTCAAGAAATCGGAAAGTGAAAGCACGAAACGAGCCGCGGGAGAAAGCATGGTAGTAGGCGTTGCATTCGCGTCCGGCCCGATTGAAGGTGCGGATTCGGGAACGACAGATGGCGAAACTGGTTCGCTCGGCGGCGGCACGCTTCCGCCCGATACATTCCAGACGAACGTGATGCCGACGCGCGTTACGTTGCCAACCGTCTTAAAATCCGGCGACACGAATCCCCCGCAGAATATCTGCGTCGAGGAACCGGCGAACGCCGCGGAATTCGAAGCGTCGAATGTCGAGCTTGCAAAGCCCAGTGCCAGATTTTCCGGCTTGCTCTGCGCGTTCTGCGGACTATTCCATGCGCCAAGGCATGCCGATGGATAAAAATCGGCCACCTCCGCTCGCGTAAAAAGCTGCCGCGCGCCCCAAAGGGCAAGAACTCCCACGACAAGCACCGTGAGCACTATAAATATCGGCCGTCGCTTATAAAAGGTCGGCTTAAGGTCTATCGTTTTGCCTTTGTTCGTAAGCCATGAATGCCATCTTTTTACGCCACGCTCATCGCGCGACGCGACATCAGAGAAATGCTTCATGCCACGGCTTTTCTTAGAGAACACCATTCTCTTATTCTATCACTCTAGAACCCATCTCGAAAACTCCTGTCTTGCGCGTTGCGAGGGATTTTCCCGCATCCGCGAACCCGCCTCAAAAGCACGCTTCAAAACGAACTTAGGAGTCCGTCTCCGCGGTAGGCCCGGAATGCCTATGGTAAAAACTTTTGCCCACGATAATCCCTACGACCGTTCCAAATATCATCCCCGCGATAAATTCAGAAAACCAATGAATGCTTACCGAAACCCCTAAGCCCACATAAAGCGCGTAGAGCGGTGCGAGATACCTTATCCAGCGATTTTTGGGATAAAGCATGACAAGCGCGATAGCCGTCGCGAATGCAACCGTGGTATGCGACGACGGCCAGCCCCAAAATATTCCCCCGCGCATGAATCCGAAACGGAATTCTCTGCTCGTATCGACGATCGTGTTAATGGAGGCCGGAAGCGGTGTTTTGATCAACGCTTCACGGAGCACATTCAGCGTGCTGAAGATATGCGGCGGCTGCATCCGGCCGGTAAAAGCTTTGTAGAACGAAGAAGTAAGAAGGCCGACTACCGCCGCCTGGCCAACACCCCACGCCGCGTTCACTGTTCTTGCGCTTTTCCGCAACCGGCCGATCGCAAGCATCGAAAGAGGCACGATAATCGGAAGCAATCCGCCGAGAATGACCGCCGGGAAAAGAAGGAGCGCAATCCACGAACCGCGCGTGGCTTGAAAATAAGACCAGTCGAAACCGGATTGCACGAAAAAATAAGTGAGGAGGATCGCGAGAAGTTGCCACAATAAATTGTATCCGCGGAAACAGTCCGCAATATTCTTCGGCAGCTTGTAAAATAAAGTTTTCCCGAGTAACTTCATATGTACCAATTATAGCAGAGGCTCGATACTCGGCACTAATCATATGTGCCCTACTTATAAGATTGACTTGGGATTGATAAAGGGGGTACTGTAATTCCAGCGCTTCGCCATAAGAATTATGGAGCAAATCGCATGGACAAACGCCCCGGCGATTTCGGCCTGGTCTTTTGGGTACACCTCGCCTTCATTCTTTTCTTTTTCGTATCGCCATTCCTCGTAAGCTGGAAAATAATCCTGCTCATCATTCTCCTCTTTTACCTCCAATTGCGCGTGTTCGGCGGCTGCGTCCTTACGCAAAAGCAATTCGGCAAAGGCCCGGGCGCGAACACGAGCTTCTACCACTATTATCTCGTGAAGCTCGGCTGCAACGTCGAGAAAAGAAAAGTGAACAGATTCGTGAATCTCTGTCTCGTCTGGATCATTTTCGGAATCGCATTCGTTTGGCAAATCATGCTCGACAAAACGCCGGCCTTCCACTAAAAGCTCCGGCTCAGAACCAACCGCCTCGCAAGAGACGGTTTTTTACTTTGCCGGATAATGAGCGTATTGACCCCGCGGACCGAATATTCCAGAACCCATCTCAAAAATATCACAAGGCCGCGTTTCGAGCTCTTTCCCCGCATCCGCAAGGCCTGCCTGCCGGCAGGCAGGCGCGGCGAGGAAAGTGTAGTCTTGCACTACTCTGACGAAGCCGCAACGCAGCGGGGCGGGAAAAGAGCTGAAACCCGCGGGGATATGGCCCAAATCCCACGAATGCCTTTGTCGCTACAGGCTCGAAGTACCCGGAGGGTACATCGTCGCCTTTGCTCCGCGGCCCCGCGGGATTTGGCCAATATCGCGGCCCGTGATAGTTTTGAGATAGGTTCTATTTGGAAGCAGCAGCTTTCCGTAGGAGGTTATTTTGACATCGAAAAAACTAGCTCAATCGCGCATAGTCGATATACCGCACGCGCTCGAAGAAGCCATCCGGGGAAATCCGGAAAGAACATCTCTAGTCTACTGCGGCAAAAAGATCACCTATCGCGAACTCGGGCGTGGCGTTATGCAATTTTCCGATCTGTTCGAGAAAACGATTGGGGAACGGCGAACCTGCCTGCCGGCAGGCAGGCGTATTGCGCTCCTTATGCCGAACATACCGCAATTCGTCATGGCATATTATGGCGCCGTTCGCTCGGGCAACATCGCTGTGCCGATCAACTTCGCCTCTATCGCGAAAAAACTGAAAGTGCACTCGCCGAAAACGATCTGCTTTGAGGAATTAAATGATATCCGCGCACAGCTTGTGGGCTGCCGACCCCGTATCATCGTCGTAGCCGATCTTTTTTTGCCGATCATCGAAAAACTTGAACCTGATTTCCCTTCGGCAATGATCGTGGTCACGCACATTGCGGATTTTCTGCCCGGCCATCTCAAGCTGCTGTATCCGCTCAAAGCATGCAAGGAGGGCAAATGGGTGCACGTCCCTCACGAAAAAAATATTTGCAACGCGAAGATCCGCATTGACAGGGCGGACGACGAATATCATCCGAACGACGAAGATGTATCGGACCGGATCGCGCAGTTCCAGTACACCGGCGGCTCAACGGGAGGCCCTAAGGCGGTGATGCTCTCGCATCGCAATATCATGGCGAACGCCTGGCAATGCCGCGAGCAACTCTCATTTTTGAGCAGCAACGAAAATGAAATAGTGCTCGGCGCACTCCCCTTCTTCCACGTCTACGGACTTACGATCTGCCTCAACATCACCATTCTCACTTTGCGCGGGACGCTTATACTCATGCCGGCGTTTTCCCCAAAAGAAGCCCTCGCGCTTATCGAACGGTATCGCGTTACCGTTTTCCCGGGCATTAACCGCATGTTCCAATCCATTTCCGATTACCCGGGATTTTCGCGCTTCCGATTGCCGCCCTTCATTGCGGTCTCCGGGGCGGGACATCTCGCGAAAGATATAAAAGAAAAATTCGAGGGCCTCACAAAAGCCGTCATCCTGAATGGCTACGGCCTTTCCGAAGCATCGCCGGTACTTTCGGTACCTATCCCCGCAGACACAAAAGAAGGAGGAGAAGGAAATGTCGGCAAACCTCTTCCCGGAACCGAGATACGCATCATAGACCAAGAAACTGGCCAAGATGTCGTACCCGGAAGCGATGAAACGGGCGAGATCGTCGCGCGCGGCCCGCAGATCATGCAAGGATATTTCGAGAATGCGGAAGCGACGGCGAAGGCTCTTAAAAACGGCTGGCTCCACACCGGCGATATCGGCCGGATGGATGCGGAAGGACGCCTGTATATCATCGACCGAGCCGACGACATGGCAAAGGTATCGGGCGAGAAAGTGTTCAGCGCGCATGTCGAGGAAGCTATCCTGCAACGCAAGGATATTCTGAAATGTGCCGTGATCTTCACGGACGATGTAAAGCGCGGCAAGGCTCCGATCGCCTTCGTCGTTCTGCGAGAAAATATCTCCGGGGCGGACATCGCCCGACAGCTGCGATCATGCATCAACAACGATCTCTGGCTGCCGAGAGAAGTTATTCCCGTGAGCGCCGAGATGTTTGAAGGATGGGAAGAAATCACCGGAAAGATCAAGCGGAAAAAGATCCGCGACTATTATCTGCAAACACATAAGGCCGACTAACCATCGGCTTTTTTTATTTTTGCGGGCTTGCCCGCCGAAGCTTTAGCGAAGGCGGGGACTCGTGGAGGATGTCCAAACCATACCAGAATTTGGGCAAATGTAATCTTCCGAAGCTCGTGAAACAAACAGCTGGCTACATGACGAGAATAGATGCGATGCGTATCTTATCTCTCCGGCTTACAAGATCTCTCTTCTCGCCTCATCTCATCCATTTAAATTAAATCAACAAAACCCCCGCCGAAGCGGGGGTTTTGTGCTTGCAAGCAAATCTCAAGTTGCTTGTTCGCGAGACTAACTACGTACCCGATGAGTACGTGATCGAGGTAACAGGAAGCGGTGTCGCGGTGGCGGGGAGCGCAAGGGCGTG
>JBGPNL010000079.1:0-5277 GCA_041487555.1 Minisyncoccia bacterium
GGTGCTCTTCGTCAGCAAACTTTCTTCGGACAAGAAAGTAGACCTCATCATACGCGCCGTCGCAAAATTAAAAGATAAAATTCCGGACATCACGCTCGCGCTCACGGGAAGCGGCGCATATGAAAAAGAATTGCGCGCGCTGAGCAAGTCGCTCAGCGTCGAAGACCGCGTAAAATTCCTAGGCTTCGTGCCCACGGACCACCTCGTCGATCTCTACAATGCGAGCGAGGTCTCCGTGATGATGAGCACGGCCGAAACGCAAAGCATCGCCTCAATGCAATCCCTCGCATGCGGCGTGCCCGTCCTCGCGGCGAATGCCTGGGGACTTGCGGAATACATAAAGCCGGAGGTCGGCTTCCTCATCGAACCGGGGAACGTCGATATGCTCGCCGAAAAAATATTATTGCTCCATCGCGACAAAGCGCTCTGGGAAAAGATGAGCAAGGCCGGCCCCCTCTACCTCAAGCAATTTTCCATCCCCGCCGTTACGAAGCTTTGGGAGGAAATATACGAAGCGACGATAAAAAGATATAATAAAAAGGCAGCTTTTTAGGCTGGTAATGCCAGAATTACAACGGTAGTAATGAATTTTTGCGTTCGTTTCTTTATAAATTTCCGCCAATAAACCAACGGATCACTATGAAACTCAGCTTTATTATCCCCGCGCACAATGAAGAGGAATACATCGGGAAGTGCCTGGATTCGATTTTTCGCTCGATTGGAGACGATCCCGATATTGAAGTGATAGTGGTAGACAATAATTCGACCGACAAGACAAAGGAAGCGGCGATGCGATTTCCGAAGGCAAAAGTGATCGACGAGCATAAGCCCGGCGCGAATAGCGCCCGGCAGGCCGGATACCTTGCCGCAAAAGCCGAACTCATCGCGAACGTCGATGCCGATACGATACTTACGCCCGGCTGGGTGAGGAATGCGCTTACCGCATTCAAAAATGATCCGAAACTTCTTTGTCTTTCGGGTCCATTCATCTATTACGACTTGCCGAAAGGAATCCGGATACTCGTAAAGATGTTTTATGCGCTTTCATTCCTCGCCTACATTCTGAACAAATATATCTTGCGGAGGAGTTCGGTTGTCCAAGGAGGAAATTATGTCGTAAGGCGCGCGGCCCTCGATACGATCGGAGGGTACAATACCGACCTTACGTTTTACGGTGATGACGCCGACCTTGCCCGACGGCTCAATAAGATCGGGAAGGTAAAATTCACTTTTGGTTTTCCCATCTATTCCTCGGGACGACGCCTCGCGACCGAAGGAACGTTTACTATGGGCCTGCGCTACGGAATAAATTATTTTTGGATCGCGTTCTTCAACCGCCCGTTCACACACACATCGATCATCGTACGGCCGTCGCAAGAACATGGAAAATTGGATTACCATCCCATAAATAAAACCCGGGAGATCGTGATCGCAACTTCTATTTTATCGCTCCTCTTCGCGATCCTTGCCGGATTCATATACCTGGGATATATTCTCATCCAATCGGGCCTCATCAGCGCGACGACTTCGAAGATCAAAACGGAGGCGCAAAAAGCCACACAACAGCTCAATACGCTCGGCAAGGAAGTGAAAACCCGGGTGGAAAACAATTTGAACCTCAATGAATCCCGTTAGAGACAACCCATCTACGAATCAAAACCTAATCACTAAAACATGCCGAAGCTCCAATTAAAGGTCTCGTTACATAACAACGGAAACGCAAAGCGTTTCCTGTCTCTAACGGGATGAAACTCAGCAATAAGTCCAAAATTATTTTGCTCTTTCTTGGAGATACTGCCGCGCTTTACACGGGACTTTTTATCATGCTCATCATCCGCTACGGCATTTCCTATCCCCAATTCGCAAGCTCCCACCTTCCCCCGTTTACCATCATCTTCGTGGCATGGCTCGTCATATTTTATATTGCGGGTCTGTATGATCTGCGCCGGCTGCGGAACAACCTGGATTTTCTTAAGATCCTGGGCCTCGCGCTTCTCGTAAACGCCCTCGTCGCCGCCTTGTTCTTCTACCTTATCCCCGCGTTCGGCATCACGCCAAAGACGAATCTTTTCGTGTTTATGGCGATATTCGCCTGCATCGAGCTTTACTGGCGGCGTTCGATAAACGGCATACTCTCATCGGGGGAGGCGCCGAATAAAATATTACTGGTGGGCGCTTCAAAAACTTCTACCATGGTCGAACAATATATCGCAGCAAGCCCGCAACTCGGGTATGAAATAAAAGCAAGGCTTACCGAAGAGGCGGCGCACGCCGCGCCGCAGGAACTCGCGCATTTGATCGCAAAATTTAAGATCAATCTCGTCGTCGTTCCGCGCAATCTTAAAAATGATCCGAAACTTACCAACGCGCTTTATAATCTCCTCGGACAAGGAGTCGAAATTCATGATCTCGTGAATTTTTATGAGTTGATCGTGCGAAAGGTTCCACTCGCCGAGCTTGAAGAGGCATGGTTCCTTGAGAACATGATGAACCACCAAAAATTTTATGATCAGCTGAAGGCCGCCGGGGAATTTCTCGCGGCGCTTATCCTGGGAATTGCCCTGCTACCGATCGAACTTCTCATCGCCCTTCTCGTGAAACTCACTTCTCCCGGCCCCATGATCTACAAACAGGTGCGGGTCGGAAAAAACGACAGGACCTTCACGCTCTATAAATTCCGCACAATGAAGATCGATGCCGAAAAAAACGGGCCGCAATGGAAGGCGGGCGGGGCAAAAGATCCCCGGCTCACGCCCATCGGCGGGATCCTTGTCGCAAGCCACCTTGATGAACTTCCTCAATTCTTGAACATCATTAAAGGCGAACTTTCCTTTGTCGGTCCGCGCCCCGAACGTCCCGAATTCGTGCATCTTCTCAAGGAAAAGGTCCCCTATTATGACATACGCCATCTCGTAAAACCTGGTGTTACCGGCTGGGCGCAGATCAACTATCGCTATGGCGCATCGGTTGAAGATTCTTACGAAAAATTGGAATATGACATTTATTACATCAAAAACCGATCGATCTTTCTCGACCTCGCGATCTTTCTCAAGACTCTCAAGTCATTCTTCGTAAATCCCCAATGAGTCCCGTTAGAGATGTCCCAATATACCAACTAAATCAAATCATTTTATCATGCTTATGCAGGAATCAAAGGTCTCGTCATGCAATAACGGAAACGCGGAGCGTTTCCTATCTCTAACGGGATGAGTGAAAAAATAATCGTAACCGGCGGGGCGGGCTTCATCGGCAGCCATATCGCTGACGCATATGTTGCGCGCGGCCATCGGGTGGTCGTGATAGACAATCTTGTATACGGTTCAAGAGCCAATATCAATCCGGAAGCGAAATTTTATAAAGCGGATATCTGCAACGCGCGCGCCATGGAACAGATTTTTGCGAAGGAAAAACCGGAGCTCACAAGCCACCACGCGGCGCTCATCTCGGTCGTCGGGGATAATCTCTTGAAAACGCTCGAGACAAATATCATGGGCACGGCGAACGTGCTCATGGCATTCGCGAAGCACGGCAAAGGGAAGCACAAAAAAATCATTTTCCCCTCTTCGGCTGCGGTCTACGGCGACCCGAAAAGAATTCCCACTCCCGAAACTACGGACACCGCGCCGCTTTCGCTTTACGGACTTTCGAAATTGCTCGCCGAAGAAGAGATAAAATTCTATGCCCGGCATTATGGATTCGATTATCTCATTTTCCGTTACGCGAATATTTACGGCTCGCGGCAAAGGGCGGGCGTCGTACCGGTGTTCGCACGACTGATGCGATCTGGCAAGAGAATCGAGATATTCGGCAACGGCAAAAAAACCCGCGATTACCTTCACGTTTCTGACGTCGTGCGGGCGAATATGCTGGCCTCGCGCAAAGGCGCGAAAGAAACGATAAATCTTTCTTGGGGCAAGCAAACCGAGGATCGAAAGCTCTTTGCGCAAATCGCCGAAATTCTCCGCTACCGACCAGGTCACGTGCATGCCGCTATGCGCCCAGGGGAGATCGTGCGAAGCGCGCTCAATTCTCAAAAAGCAGAAAGAATACTCGGCTGGAAGCCAAAAATGGCCCTGGGGAAAGGCCTCCGCGATACGCTTCAGGGACTCTAAACCGTTCCCTGAGTGCTATCTTTGTCTTTCGAGTGAAACCGTTTTTTGAAGTCCTCCAAAAGCCACGAGCTTGATTGGACTTTGCCGCCGTCGCCCACGTTATCAACCATCGTGCAGCCGATCTCTTTGCACACTGCAACCTCGGGAACATTCCCCTGATGCCGGTCGCCGCCGTTCGCAAAAATATCAGGCTTCACCTTTTTAAGCTCCGCACACACGCTCATATCCTTCGGATCTTTCGGGTGCCCCGTGATCACGACGTGGTCCACCGGGCGCAACGCCTCAATCAGCTCTTTGCGCTCCTGTTCGGGCATGAACACGAATCCTTTTTTCTTCCAGAGCCAATTGTCGTTATTTAAAATGACGACTAATTCATCGCCAAGGGCTTTTGCCCGCTCGAACATGCGTACATGACCGACATGCACGGGATCAAAACCGCCGCTTACAGCGACCACAATCCTCTTTTTGCCCGTGACCCCATCTGTTCGCCTTACTTTCGAATCAGCCATATGATTGTGTCCAACAAAACGACTCAACTTTCGAAACGATTGTCTTTCTCCTTTTCTCCGGAAAATAATTTCCTGTAATTATCGAGTAGCCAGGAACTCGATTGTACCTTGCCTCCATCACCGATGCCATAAATCGGCTTACAACCGATCGCGCTGCAAACATCGATTTCGGGAACAGCGCCCGCAACTCGGTCGCCGCCGTTCGCAAAAATATCCGGTTTTAAATCCTTAAGCGCTTCACAGACAGTCATGTCTGTGGGATTTACGGAATGCTTCGTAAGTACCACTCTGTCCACCGCGCGAAGCTTCTCGAGTAATTCTTTCCGCTCGTGCTGCGGCATGAACGCGTATCCTTTTTTCTTCTTCAGCCAATTGTCGTTGTTCAAAATGACGACGAGTTCGTCACCCAATGCCTTCGCCCGCTCGAACATGCGCACATGTCCGATATGAACTGGATCAAAACCGCCGCTTACGGCGACCACCACCCTTTTTTTATTTTTTGCCGCAGCCTTTTTAGGCATAGTTCTATTGGGGAAAACGTGGTAAATTGTATATACTCCCTTCCCCTTATACTACAATATTTAACCTCAATATGGGAAACGGTCAAGGGGCTTCGGTTTCCTATCTTGAGGGACGGGTCGTTCCTTGCTCGGAAC
>JBGPNL010000080.1:0-5102 GCA_041487555.1 Minisyncoccia bacterium
CATTTTCGACGGCCGTCGAAAATGAAACGGATTGACGATAAACTTGCAGGATGTTAGCCACCGTTTGAATTCTTTTTCGAGGGAGTTTTGCAAAAACCTGGCGAGCCTCAAACCACCGAAGCGTCCGCATCTCCTGCGTCATTCGGAGCTGGTATCGAAATTTCCGACTGATCAAAAAAACACGGGCCACGCATATCACGCGGCCCTTTTTAATATTCGTTGTCCTTAGAACTGTCATTACGATCCGTTTTCGATCCCCAGAGGCCATGATGCACTCTCATGCCGAGGCATCCGAGGAAAAGGATAAAGCCCAAAAGCTTTTCATAAAATGAAGCCTGTGCTCCGGGATTTACGAGAGATATGCCGATAAGAAATCCCCCGATGACGATACCGACTCTGAGCAGTTTGTTTTTCCAGGTAGACATCATCCGCTCCATACAAGGCGTCCTATGCGTAATCAAAACAAGGTTTTTGGTGGGCGTCAATATTACCTGTTATAATGAATGGTAATGACACTCCTCATCAAGAACGTGAAAATTTTGGGCGGAGATCCGCCGACCGGCGGGGCATTTCCCGAAACGGCCGATGTGTTCGTAAACAGCGACAGGATCTCGGCGATCGGCCGTTTTCCGAATAAAGCTGCAGAAAAGGTGATCGAGGGGAATGGTGCCTATCTTTCCCCGGGCTTTATCGACGTCGATACGGATTCTGACCACTATGTAAGCCTTCTCGACTATCCAGAACAGACGGATTTTCTGGCGCAAGGGGTAACGACGATCATTGGCGGCATGTGTGGATCGTCGATGGCGCCGCTCTTATACGGCAGCCTCGAATCGCTTCAGAAATGGGGCGACATCAGCAAGGTGAATGTGGATTGGCACAGCCTCAAGGAATTCTTTGCCGTCATCGACAGAAAACCGTTGGCGGTTAATTTCGGAACTCTCGTGGGGCACTCGACCATCCGCCGCGCGATCGTAGGCGCCGACCTCCGGGAGCTTACGAAGAACGAACTCAATGTGTTTGGCGGCGTGCTCCGCCGCGCGTTCGAGGAAGGGGCGCTCGGTCTTTCAACGGGCCTAAGCTATGTGCACAGTTTCAAGACGCCGCTTGCGGAAATAAAATATCTCGCAAAGATCGTGCAGGAGAACGGAGGCGTGTATGCAACACATCTGCGGAAATCAGGGCCGGAACTTCTTGAATCCGTCGACGAGACGATCAAGTTAGCCAAGGAAGTCGGCGTGAAAACGATCATCAGCCACTTCATGCCGATCGAGGGTTCCGAGAAAGAATATAAAAATGCGCTCGCGGAGATTGCGTCGCTTCCGGACACGCTTGATTTCCATTTCGATGTGTATCCGTATGCGGAAAGTATTCTTGCCCTCTACACGTTCCTGCCACTTTGGGCGAGGACGGGAGGACGGGAGGTGATGCTCGCGAATCTCCGTGATGCCTGGATGCGCCCGCGGATCGAAAAAGATATCCCAGAGATCAACTCCGAAGAATTTATCGTTGCCCAGGCTCCCGGAGCGAATGATTTTCTCGTCGGCAAAACGCTCCAGGAATTGATCGATATGTACGGAGTAAATGATTATCGCGAAGCGCTCGTGAGCCTCATGCTCGTAACGGAACTCAAGGGCACCGTGTTTTACAGGAACGTGAACAGCACCCTTATTCCGGAGACGATAAAACATCCGCGCTCTCTCATTGCATCGAACGCAGCGAGCTTCGACGACAATCAAAAAACGAAAGCTTTGAAATCGGAGCGGGCGACCTCGACCTTCACGAAATACTTATCGATGGTCGCTTCGAATGATCTTATGTCGCTCGAAGATGCGATACGAAAGATCACGCGGGTTCCGGCAAAAAAATTCGGGTTTGCGAGCCGTGGCGTCATTAAAGAAGGAAATATCGCCGATCTTACCGTTTTCTCGATCCGCGATGCAGCTGCTGGGCATGGCAAAAAAGAGGTTGAAATAAAGTGTACCATCGTGAACGGCGCCGTAGCCTGGCAGGGGAGCGGCTTTGAAGGGGCATTTATGGGACGGACGTTAAAACATGGCGCTTAGGTCTTCCAAGTCCGGCCATCGCCCGGATTATTTCCTCCTCGCACTTATTTTTGTCCTTGTCGTCTTCGGCCTGGCTATGCTTGCTTCGGCCTCTTCCGATCTCGGCAAGACCCAATTTAACGACAGCTACTATTACATCAAGCATCAGATCTACTTCGGGCTTTCCGTCGGCCTCATCGGATTTTTTCTGGCTTATTTCTTCAATTATCAATATCTCCGGAAGCTGGCGTTTCCTTTGCTGCTTGTAAGCCTCGTGTTCCTTGCGCTCGTTTTCACGAAGCTTGGATACGAGATCCGGAACACGAACCGTTGGCTGCATTTCGGCCCGATAAGTTTTCAGCCGGCGGAACTGATGAAGCTCACCTTCATCGTGTATCTCGCCGCATGGCTCAGTAATCCGAAGATGAAACGGATGAATAATTTCGGCGAGGGCCTCGTGCCATTCGCGCTCATCTCCGGATTTATTGCGGCGCTTTTGATCCTGCAGCCCGCGACCAGCACGGTCGTCATTCTCCTGGGGGCGGGTCTCGTGGTCTACATATTAAGCGGGGCGAAAATGAAATACGTGCTTGGGATCATTCTTGTGGGGGTGGTGGGTATCGGGCTTGTCATTTACGCCACGCCATACCGGCGGGCAAGGATATTGGGTTTTCTGCATGCAGGAAGCGATACGCAGGGCCAGAATTACCAGGTTGATCAAGCGCTTATCGCCATCGGTTCCGGCGGCGTGACCGGGGCGGGATACGGACAATCGGCCACGAAAGCAAGCTATCTTCCTACGCCTATCGATGATTCGATTTTTGCCGTGATCGCCGAGGAACTCGGGTTTATCGGCGCCGGGAGTCTAATCGTACTTTTTGGCATGCTTACCTTCAGGCTTTTTTGGCTCGCAAAAAAAGTTCGCGACCAGTTCGGCCGACTTATGCTCATCGGTTTCGGCACAATTATCGCATTCCAATCGCTCGTAAATATGGCAGCGATCTCGGGACTCATACCGCTCACGGGAGTTCCGCTACCTTTCATCAGTTATGGCGGAACCGCGCTTGCGATATTCCTTACCATGAGCGGCATCGCCGTGAACGTTTCGAAATACGCGTAGGTAATCCCTTATGAAAAAGTGATACCTTAGAGACCTTTACAAAATTCGATTTTTTTGACAATATGTGGTCAGGTCTTTGGAATAATTCCCAGAAGGAGACGTATGGTGCTGAAGAATATGGTCTTTCTCGCGGCGTTGTGTTTGCAAGCAATTGCCGTTTGCCTTGTATTGCGGCAGCGCTTCCCGTATCATCGAAAAGCGATTTTCGCATTACGAGAAATTATTGGGCAACAGTCACGCGAAGGAGCCTCTTTCAGGCAGTTCCTTTATGCTCAATATAAGGTACTCGAAACGTTCTTCGGAACGCTTGCTTTAATCATGATCTTCTGTGGTACGACAGTCGCAACCATCCAGCTGATTCGTTGCGTCGATCCCCGCTGGGCCCCGCCCGATATATTGGTGTTGATGACCGCCATCCTTTTCCTCGCGTCCGTTCTTTCTCCGGTTGTTATTGAAATACGATTAAAGTTTTCAAGAAGATGAGAATTCGTGAATGCCCCCGCACTTTTTGTGGGGCGTTTTTATAAAAATATTTTCACCTGACGTAATATCAGAAACGCGATATAATAAATGGATATGAAACCGGGAGATGAAGTAATAGTGCTTTGTACGGGCGGGGGGAGCGGGGGGCACGTCTACCCGCTTTTGGCCGTAGGCGAAGAGCTGAGGCGCCTTGCTTTGGAGCAGCACCTGACTCTTGACCTTGAATATTTCGGCCCGCGAGATGAATACGCGGAGATCTTGCGTACTGCTGGTTTTGGCATAAAGGGATTGTCGTCCGCGAAGTTAAGGCGATATTTCACGCTCGAAAATTTCTTCGACATTCCCAAATTTTTTATCGGGCTCATTGATGCGCTTTTCAAGGTATACATGCTCATGCCTGACGTGATCTTTTCAAAAGGCGGTACAGGGGCCTTGCCCGTCGTCATCGCTGGCTGGTTTTACGGAATACCGATTATGATCCACGAATCCGACGCAGTGCCCGGGCTTACGAATTTGCTTTCGGCCCGTTTCGCGACGAGGATTGCGACGAGTTTTGAAGTCGCGACGAAATATTTCAGCGCCAAAAAAACCGCCTGGATTGGTACGCCAATCAGAAAAGATCTCTCGAATCCTCCGGCCAAGGCTGCCGCAAAAGCGGATTTGGGCTTCGACCCGAAGATCCCGCTTACGCTCGTTTTGGGCGGGTCATTGGGCTCGACGCGCGTGAACGAATTCATACTCTCGAATCTTGCGAACCTACTCAAGGTGACGCAAGTATTCCATCAGACCGGCCAGGGCAACATGCATGAAGTCGAGCGTCTTTCGCGCGCCGCGCTTACCGATCTTTCGCTTGCGGACGCGGTCAAAAGCCGCTACCGGCCGATCGGATATCTCGATAAGAGCACTTTAGTTCAGGCATATGCTGCCGCGGATGTGGTCGTGGCACGGGCCGGGAGCGGTTCGATCTTCGAGATCGCCGCACTCGGAAAACCGGCGATTCTCATCCCGCTCCGCGAATCGGCGAATGATCATCAACGGGTAAATGCATACGAATTTTCAAAATTGGGCGCTGCCATCGTGATTGAAGAAGAGAATCTCTTGCCCGGCGTCTTTCTTACCCAGCTTAAATCGATCCTCGATAATCCGGAAACGATGAGCAAGATGGGCGTCGCAGCCGCAAATTTTTTCCGGCCCGGTGCCGAAACCGCGATCGCCGAGGAGATATTGCGACTTGTGTAAATTGGCGCTTTCCGTTGCCCCGCATGGCCTGGACGCAGTTCCTTAGAATGATGAGCGCCCGCTCATCGTCCCAGTCGTGAATGATGTTCTTCATCATGTAGTGGTCCGCAGCGGGGACCGCTTCAAGGAAGCTTCCCGGGATCACCTCGCAGCGCGACGCCAGGCCCAGCGATTCGATGCGCGCGCGCGCGCCGGGAGCCACGTGCGGCAGCTCG
>JBGPNL010000081.1:0-5093 GCA_041487555.1 Minisyncoccia bacterium
CAACACAGTTGGACAAATCCAACTTTCCGAAGGTTGGCGCGGAAATAGATACGATTTGGGTTATATAAGCGGCGACGGGACGGTGCCGTTCGGCAGTGCTGCGAGTATTGCGAATGCAACGCTCACTTATTATGCGCCGTTCGATACGACTGGCATCGACCATACCGGGCTCATGAAAAGCGATGATACGCTTGCGGTTGTGCAGAGTGTTCTCGACAACCATCCGCTGGATGCCTCGGGAAATGTTTCGCAGGATGCATCATCGTGCACGACGGGAACCCCCAATGCCATCGTGTTTGAGACGCATTCGCCGGTCGCATTACATGTCTATGATTCGTCTGGTCGCCACCTTGGCCCCACATCAAGCGGCGCTCTTGATCTGGGGATCGCCGGTACCGGCTACGATATAATCGAACACAATAGTTTCGCGCGTGTTCCTGCGGGGGATACGTACAGGGTTGTGTTGCAAGGAATCGCCTCCGGTACCGCTGAGCTCGATGTGAAGTTATACAGTGGCGCGACAGTAACGGATAAAGCGGTTTATCTCTCAATACCGATCCAAAGCGCGAGCACGACTGCCGAATTGGATTTTTACGGCTTGAGCGGAGATTCGGGCGTGAAGTTGGACTCGAATGGGGATGGGGTGGTGGATTCCGTGTTGCAGCCCGATGCCGTTCTTAGCGGGGCATCTGCCGAAGACATTGTGCCGCCAGTTATCACGATGCCGAACATCTCATCGACCGTTCTACTCCATGCGCCGCTTGTATTCAATTTTTCTGCTAGTGACGATAGTTCGGGGATCGCGAGCGTTCAGAGTGTGCTCGACGGCAATCCCATTATAAACGGAACCATCCTTGCGAACCTCGCTCCCGGTAACCATACATTTACCGTCCAAGCAGTCGACAGAGCCGGCAATCTGACCTTCAAAACATTTGTGTTTTCCGCTGCCTATAATTTTGGCGGCTTCCTGCCGCCGGTAAAAACCGACGGAAGTGGGGTGTATCCTCTTGGCAGGACGCTGCCGGTAAAATTTCAGCTTACCGACGCGAACGGGAAATTTATTTCCACTGCCGTGGCACAGATTTTTGTGGCGAAACAAGGCAGCGGAGTTGCCGCAACTTCGGCAGAGATCCCGCTTTCAACTTCCGCTTCAGATATCGGTAATGTATTCAGATACGATTCTTTGGCCAATCAATACGTCTATAACCTCAATACCGGAAAGTTTTCCGCGGGTACATGGCAGCTTAAGGTTGTTCTTGATGACGGCAAAAGTTATACGGTCCTTATTTCATTGCGCTAAGATAGCGCAGGGACTATAATGATAAAGTGAGCGGCCAATTATGTTGAATATAAAGCGGACTCATAAAATTAATTTCATTCTTGGATTAGCAACTGGATTTTTACTTATCTTTGTTTCAGCTATCGGTTTGTCGACAGGCTCCGGCCCCTTTTGGAGCATGTATTCCGATTTTCTCCGAAAGATGTTTTCCGGATCAGCTGACAGTTCGTGGGCGCTCGGACTCGTGTTCTGCGTCCTAGCCGTACCATTTTTTCTGCTGAACCTTTCGAAAGAAGCCTTTCGAGAAGAAATCAGTTCAGAAGGATTTCCCTTTCTTGCCACCTCCTTTCTTATTTTCTTTGCCGGTGTCTTCGCCGCATTCGTCTTAGCGCTCGTTTTTTTGATGTTTGCGGCATTTATGATGTGGTCGGGGTTCAGGGGGTTGTAATCCGGGTTCTCAATCTTCGATGTAACGAACCACGCGGTAATCATCTCTTTGAGGTAGAATAAACATATGGAAAGTCCGGAAACAAACATCGCCATGCCGCCGAAGAAAAGCTTCTTCGGGAGGATGAAGCTTCGTTGGAAGTTCGTTGCGATCTACTGGGCGATTTTTCTGCTCGCTGGCTTGCTTTTTCTGATTTTTCCTTTGGCACCATCGCGTGCATGTAGCTGGCTATTTTGTATTCCCTATGCATTCGTGGTTATTGCCATCATTAGTTTTCCCGGCATCGCGATCGCTGAATTATTCCTCGGCGTTCTGCGGATGGGCAAGCTTTTTGGAATCGATTCGGGCGCGATAGAGTTGACCGGCATAACGCTTTTCACAAGCCTTTTCTATTACGCAGTTGGTGTGGCCATAGAAGCGAGGCGTGATCCGGAAAATCATCAAGTAACGCTACAAGGATGGAATACCCTTCGTTGGTTCGTCTATCCATTCCTTTTAGGATTGCTCGCAAACGGGGCGTTGACCTTAATTCCGAATCTTGTTGCCGACGTTGCTTTTCCTGCCGAGAGCTATATGACGGGCGGTATCGTGGAGATCCTCGGGAGCTCATTGCCGTATCTCGCCGTAGACGCACTCCTGTTATTCTTTCTCGTGCGGTATATGCGTAAGGGCCAAATCGTTTCGAAAAAATTATTGCTCGCCGCGGCGCTGTGTAATGTTATCGGATTCTATCTTTTCGTTTATTTTCTTCCGCAGATCTTTTGCCTTTTCCAGAATTGCGGATGATTACCTGCCGGATTTGACTTAAATTGTGATTGCCCTCGCTATCTCGGGAACGATGGTTTTATCTAGCGCGAGCGGGAGAATTTGTTCGGGGGTGGGATTTTTGACGTGCGCGGCGAGATTTTCCGCTGCGCGGACGAGCATGGGCATTGTAATCTGGCGGACTTTATTATCGAGCGCGCCACGGAAAATACCGGGAAAGGCCAGAGAATTATTCACCTGATTGGGGAAATCTGATCTTCCCGTTGCGATGATGAACGCCCCGGCGCGCCTGGCCTCCTCGGGCATTATTTCGGGAATCGGATTTGCGAGCGCAAAAATGACGGGCTTGGCGTTCATGCTTTTTACCGTCTGCGCCGTGAAAAGCCCCGCCTTGCTTACGCCTATTAATATATCACTTCCTCTTACGGCAGACGCAAGATCTCCAGGTTGTTTTTTGGTAAGTTTTGCCAGCTCAATCTTGTGTCCGTCCAAATCTTTCCGCCCTTCGGAAATAACGCCTCGGCTGTCGCAGGCCGTAATATCGGAAAATCCATAATGCGCAAGCATTTTTACGACCGCTGTGCCTGCGGCACCGGCACCATTCACCGCTATCTTTACATTTTCTTTTTTTGAGCCGCGAAGCTTAAGAGAGTTGATGATTCCGGCAAGTACGACCACCGAGGTGCCCCACTGGTCATCGTGCATGACGGGAATGTCGAGCACTTCTTTCAGTCGTTTTTCTATTTCAAAACAGCGTGGCGCTGAAATATCTTCCAAATTAATTCCGCCAAAAACCGGTGCAATATTTTTTACCGTGCGCACGATCTCATCGACGTCTTGCGTGTCGAGACAGATCGGGAATGCGTCAATACCCGCGAGTTCTTTAAAAAGGATGGCCTTGCCCTCCATCACCGGAATTGCGGCGTGTGGTCCCAGGTTTCCCAGACCAAGAATCGCCGATCCATCGGAGACGATTGCCACGGAATTGCGCTTCAATGTGTAGTCATAAACCGCGCTCTTATTTGCGGCAATCGCGCGCGAAACTTCGGCGACACCAGGAGTGTAAGCGAGCGAAAGGTCGTCCTTGTCCTGAAGCGGAACCTTGCTTTTTATCTCGAGCTTCCCATGGTGCGCCTTATGGAGCTCAAGCGATTTTTTATATACGTCGTCCATATCTTTGGATTCTATTCAGCATACCCCGCCGGGCATTTCCGAACAAGATAAATATAGGCTGGCAAAAGGTTCGTCCGCGTGATATATTTCAAGGGATAAACGTTTATGGAAACACCTGCCGACACAATCAAAAGCGCATTCAAACGGCATTCGGACGTTCTCGCAAAAAGCCTCACGAGCATCCTCCCCGAGGCGCAGCGCGCCGCCGAAATACTTGCGGAGACGGCGAAAAACGGCCGCCGGCTTTTGGTGTGCGGCAATGGCGGTTCGGCAGCCGACAGTCAGCACCTTGCGGCCGAATGGGTGTGTAAATACAAAAAAGACAGAAAGGCGCTTGATGCAATCGCGCTTACGGTAAATACGTCGGTGCTTACCGCCATCGGCAATGATTATGGTTTCGAATACGTATTTAAGCGCCAGATAGAAGCGTTTGGCAGAAAAGGGGACGTGCTCGTTGCGATCACGACGAGCGGCACCTCTAAAAACATTTTGGCGGCGATCGCCCAGGCAAAATCACAGGGCATTAAGGTGATCCTCCTCACCGGCGAAGGCGGAAAAGAAACCGCCAAAACGGTTGACTTAGGGATTGTCGTGCCTTCTTCCGAAACCGCCCGCATTCAGGAAATGCACGAACTGATCTATCATGCTTGGTGTGAATACGTTGATAGCGTTGTGGCGTGACGCGAGTCCCGTTAGAAGCCGCGATCGCATTGTTTAACATCACCGTCTTATCTCATGTATAGTCATTGTCGTAATATAATTTTGCAGATTCACGTTGATCGCGATCTGCTTCTAATGGGATGAAAATCGCACTGATACATTTTAATCTTACGACGGAAAGCGGGGATACGAAGATCGTGCTTTTGGTCGCTAACGGGCTCAAAAAACAAGGACATGCGGTCGTAATTTACACGGCAGAATTTGATGCCAAAGCCTGTTTTCCGCGCCTGAATAATGGCCTCGATATTCGTATCGTTCCGCCCGGTGCCCCGCTTTCGACTACGCGTGGTGCAGCAGGAATTTTTGCGAAAGTCGTCGAACGTATCCGCTCCGTTCGGTTATATAATGCGCTTGTCTGGAAATTGGCAGCCGCGATAGATAAAGATTTCGATTACATAATCTGCGAGAACGATTATTCCTATAAGGTCGGCTCGTTTTATAAAAAGATAAGGCCCGAAACGAAAGTCATCTGGATAATGCACAACCCGCCTTTTTTTCATTCAAAGAAAAGTAATAAATTGGCCGACTTATTAAGTCGAGGAATCGGATTATTTGAAAAGTTATCGGCAAAACGCTACGGACGTAGTATCGACTGGATTGTGGTGTACGATAATCCGACAGAACGATACGCTACAGAAGTCGGCCGCCCTACAAAAATACTTCGGCTACCCACCGACGTCGCTTATTTCCACGCCCCGGTAAAAAAAC
>JBGPNL010000082.1:0-5073 GCA_041487555.1 Minisyncoccia bacterium
CGTTTCAGCTCCAAAAACATTTTTGTGCCATCCATTATGGGCATCATGACATCGAGCAGGATGAGATCGGGCTTTTCTTTCATTGCGATCTTGAGGCCTTCTTCGCCGTTCCATGCTTCAACCACCCCAAAGCCGTTTCGCTTGAAGATTGTCGAATAAAGGTCGTGGATTTGCGAGTCGTCATCTACTAAGAGGATAAGCGGAGGCGTATGCATATACTTGAAAGTATAGCAAAATCAGAATGTCAAAATGGAAAATGAACCTTTCCCAGGATGAGATATCAAATTGTGCCCCCGGGAAGAATTGAACTCCCATTTTATCCTTAGGACGGATCTGTTCTATCCGTTGAACTACAGGGGCAAATGTTGTCTCTACGGCCAATTTACTATAATATATGTGGAAGGCTGATAATTATCAAACGTAACGACGGGCCCATAGTGAAGCGGTATCACGGATCCATGGCATGGATCAAGTCGGGGTTCGACTCCCCGTGGGTCCACCACTTCGCCCTTGAGTACAAGGGCTTCGCGGTGCGAGGCACACAAAGGGCCGTTAGCTCAGTGGTAGAGCGCCTCATTTGCAATGAGGAGGCCACCGGTTCAATCCCGGTACGGTCCACCAAATAGGATTTCTGAGAAGCATATTGCTGATTTAGCTTGAAGATACGCCCCAATTGTGGAGTTCGAAAACCATCTTTTCGCTTGATTGCTAAGCTCATCGCCCATAGAGGTTCGCAGTTGTTTTTTTTCTTGAAGCCGTTACAATCATAACCACGGAAGCGTGCCAGAGCGGTCGAATGGGCCGCACTCGAAATGCGGTAAACCCGAAAGGGTTTCGGAGGTTCGAATCCTCCCGCTTCCGCCAATAGAAAAAGGCGGCTATAGAGGCCACTTTTTTCTATTTTATCGGCTGGAGAGATCCGAACGGGATCGCAAAAATTCCGCGCGCTTTATTTTTTTATAGGTTATAATAAGGCCAATGGATCCGGAAAACGCCAAGCCTGGTTTTTCTCCAACTGCGCTTTTATCCGCGCCACCGCGTTTTGGCGGGTGGAAGAAGGGCGCGGTTGTTTTATTTATTTCGCTGGTTATACTCGGCTCCGCCGCTTATTTCGGAAAAAAATATTTTTTCGGATATGTTTCTACTGTTAACCATTACGTTGAGCCGTATATATTGGTAGCGGACAGTGTTTCGCAGAGCGCATCCATCATCTTACACCTTCCGACGGGCATTACTACTGCCGAAGCCGCAAATAACATTACCTTTGATCCGGCCATTCCCGGGAAGTGGGTTGCCTCGGCCAAGCCAGACGAAATGATATTCCAGCCGAGCGCCCCGCTCTCGCTCGGAAAATATTATACGGCGACCCTGAGTGCGAAGGGCGGATCGCTGAGCAAAGATTTCCTTGTTGCCGACGATCCGAAGATCGTTGCGGTTTTTCCCGCGACAAGCAGCGAGGCGAGCGAGCTTTCCGATATCACGATCGTGTTCAACCGTCCCATGGTGCCGCTTACGGTGCTCGATGCGTTTTCGGATACCGGGGCGAATTTTGTCGACATCACTCCGAAAACGGCGGGCCGGTTCAAATGGATCAGCACGCGCAATCTGCAGTTCATACCGGATACGAAACTCATTGCGTCGGCGCATTATATGGTCAGCGTGCATTCGGGATTCGTTTCCGTAGAGGGGCTTCCCGTAGCGCAGGCGAGCTATAGCTTTATGACCCGTAATTTGCGTTATGCAAGCGAATATGGCGCGAGCGGGAAAATGGTTTTTAATCAGCCGTTGCGGATCCTTTTCAATCAGGCGGTTGATCTCCAAAAAACGCAAGGAGAGATATCGGTGAAGAACGCACAGGGTGCGGGCGTTCCTCTGACTTTTGCATACGGCACGCGTGCTGTTCCCGATAAAAATGAGAAAGGATCTTCGGAGATCACCGACAAGAGCATCGTTGAGGTGTATGGAGCGAAAGATAAATTCGGGCGGGCGAATATGTGGGATTTCGATACGACCTATACCTATCAAATACTCCGCGCGTATCCGCTCGCGGGCGACATTAACCTCGAAATTTCGCGAAACGGCACTTTCGTGGTGGCACCAATTATTACGGGCATGACCGCGGAATCTCCGCGTAGCAATAACGTGGCGCCCGACGTGTTTGATCCCCAGGGAAAATTGGTTATTACGTTTGGCGAACCGATCGATAAGGATCGCACGGATATCTCCGCGCCGCATTTGGCGAGCGTTGATTATGGCGAGAAATGCAAGGTGGATGACGACGGCTATATCGTGTATGGGTCCGATGGCTCTTGCGAAAAACAGGCCGATTATATGAATCTCAAACTTACCTTCGCGCCGGGAGCGTTTACTTCGGGCGAATCAATTCCGGTCGAGTTCCGGAAAATCGTGGACCGGGATGGCTTTCAGGTGAACTCCCAGACGATCACCGAAACCGCGAAAACCTTTTCCAGCTTGCAGGTTTTGAAGACGGTTCCCGCGAACGGTGCGACCGACGTTCCGCCGACCGGAATTACGCTTTGTACGACAACGCCGCTTCCCGAGGCGACCGAAGCCAATTTCCCTTCTCTTTTTAAGACCAACCTTCCGACCGGAAAATGGAATTGGAATGCATCCTATCGTGTCGCTGTCGGGGCTTCTTCGCCGTGCGCGGTCGGGCAATTCCAAAGCGTGATCACGATCGGGCTCGCGCCGCTCCACTCCATTCATATCGACCTTCATCTCGTCGATGATTTTGGCCAAGGGGCGGATGCCTCGCTTGATTTCCAAACCGGAAAAGCCCCGGAAGAGTCGAGGAATTTTTATCAGGTGCAAAAAATATATAATGTGACCTCGCCCGACCGCACGAAACTTACGTACGCGGCGGAAAATCTCTCGTATATCGATATGAATATTTGCGAAGTGGGCGCGACGCAGATGTTCCGCTATCTTGCGAAGATGCCCGATGCCTCCGTGCCGCCCTCCGGATTGAATTGTATAAATGCGATCGATAAGCACATCGATCTGCCCGAGCGCTATTGGACGAGGAATTATTTTCAGGTGAACCTGAGCGACTATCTTGCAAATCCTCTCGGGCATTATGTGCTCACGTTCAGCAACCCCGATTATCGAAGAGTGTCTTGGGAATGGGATCCGGCACAACGAAAATCAGTCCGCGTCGAGGGCGATCCCATTTACGAAAAAACATTTGTAACGATCACGAACCTCGCCGTGCAGGAGAAAAAAGTGGAATGGAACGGCGGCCAATATGATCCCAATCCCCAAATAACGGCCAAAGCCTTGCAGGGTTCGCCGCAAAACTTGTATTGGGTTACGCGATTCAGATCGCTCGATCCCGTTCCTGGGGCGGATATTAAAGTATTCCAGACAGATAAATCGGGCACTACGACGCAGATAGACGCGGCCATAACGGATGAGAACGGTGTCGCGCGGACGGACGTCCATCCTCTCGTGAAGGGGGCGATCGTGACCGACGGGAGCGACTCAGCCATTGTTTCCGAGAACACTGATATGTTCCAATATGCTTCTCCTGCTTCTTCGCCGGAGCGGGTATACCTCTATACCGACCGGCCCATTTATCGTCCCGGCCAGGAAGTATTTGTGAAGGGATTGGATCGCGTTGGTTACGATGGCGACTATCAAACATTTGCCGGACAGAAAGCCGATGTGACGGTGAGGAACAGCAAGGGAGAAGTGGTCTACAAAGATAATGTGACGCTGAGCGATTTCGGAACGCTTACCACACATTTTATTCTTGATATCGGTGCGCCCCTGGGGACATACAGCGTCCAGGCGCGGGGCGGTTACGGATCTTTTGATGTCGAAGAATATGTCGGGTCGCCGTTCAAAGTTGACGTTGCTTCGGACAAGAGCGAATACATTGCCGGCGATACGGCGAATGTGAAAGTCGACGCCAATTATTTCTTCGGCGTTCCCGTTGAGGGCGGAGAAGCGACATACGCGATCACGAGCCAGGATTATTATTTCGACCGCTATCAGGACGAATATTTCAATTTCGGGAGCGGATGGTATTACAATCCATACGGAGGATACGGCGATAATTTCATCGCGCGCGGCAAAGTGTCGCTTTCTCCGGACGGCAAAGCTACGATAGCGGAGCCGCTCGATTTTTCGAAACTTTTTAAATCCGATGACGCAACGCGAAGCAAGATCTTCGTTGCGAACGTTACCGTAAAGAACAGCAATGGCCAATCGGTATCATCCGAGCAGTCGTTCATCGTCCATCGCGGCGAATTTTACGCGGGGGTGAGCCTTGATAAAACGTTTTTCGGCAAAGGCGACAAATTCACCGCGCGCGTGAAAACCGTAGACACGCAAGGGAAACCCACGCCCGTTTCCAAGGTAACGATGGCGGTGAACCGGATCACGTGGAATTATTCGAAGCGCCAGGAAGTGGACGGCAACTATTATTATCAGAGTGAGAAGAAGCTCGAGCTTGTGAAGCAGGTTGATGTAAGCACCGATGGAAACGGCGATGCGAACCGTGTGTTTTCGGTCGACAAAGAAGGGGAGTATGAATTGAGTTTGGCGGCCAGCGACGGACGAGGGAATCCGATCACGGCCACGCAGCCTTTCTATGTTTATGGAAATGGCGAGGTCGTGGTGCGCCCGACGAACAACGAAACGCTCGATCTCGCGGCGGATAAGCAGATGATAAACGTCGGCGATACGGCGAACGTCGTTATCAAATCGCCATATCCCAAGGCGAAAGCGCTGATCACGCTCGAGCGCGGGAAGATCTTCAGCTATAAGATCGTGGACATCACGGGGAATCTTTATAATTATTCGTTCACGGTGGATCCGGCGTACGTCCCGAATGTGTATCTCTCGGTCCTGCTTCTCTCGCCGCGGCCGGACATTAAATACGGGCAGATCAATTATCAGGTGAACACGAAAGAAGTCGCGCTCGGAATCGATATCGCGACCGACAAGACAAGCTATCTTCCCGGCGAGCAAGTCAAGCTCTCGATACAAACTCATGACTCGCACAATCGTCCCGCGAAGGCCGAGCTTTCTCTCGCAGTCGCGGATCTA
>JBGPNL010000083.1:0-5043 GCA_041487555.1 Minisyncoccia bacterium
AAAAAAGAAATCGCCGCTACCCGAGAATGGGTAGCGGCACGGTGGCGATGGCGCGCTCCAATCTTGTTCTAGAACTGGAGCACCCCGGTACTTCTGGCCAATTGTGCGGCTTTCTGCTTGCAGCCATCGCTGTTGCAGCAGCGGATGAGTGCATGGCCGAAAGCAGCCTCAAGAATCGCCAGTTTGGTACAGAACAGACACTCGTCTTTCTGCCATTTGGACTTCGGTCGGAAGATAGCCTTCTTTTTCGTCACTGAAGCACCTCCTTTTGCGATCGTTCTAGTTGAACGTTAGCATAAGTAGTATATGTTGTCAAGTCCAAAAATTTGAGCAGACAATTCCGAGGAAAGGCCGCGCGCGAAGCGCGCGGAATCCGTAGAGACTATACGCCGAGCCTGTTTCACTTCGTGAAACCGCAGAATAGCGCAGAACAGACGCAGAACTACGCAGAATCTTTTCCGCGTAAATCCGCGTCATGTCTGTGTATGTCCGCGCTGTTTACGGAGTAAACAGAGATGATATAGTCCGAACTCATGGGCGACCATGAGAGCGCGGTAGAAATATCCGCGCCCGTAATGATTTGAGTTTTAACTTTGAACTTTACACTTTGCAACTTTAAACTCAAATTTGTTACGTAGTAACAACATTGTAGATACCCTTGTAGTCCACGCCCTAAACGATGCCGACTTGCTGTTTCGAGTATCGACCCTCGGAGCGGCGGAGCTAACGCGTTAAGTCGGCCGCCTGGGAAGTACGGCCGCAAGGCTAAAACTCAAAGGAATAGACGGGGACTCGCACAAGCGGTGGAACATGAGGTTTAATTCGACAGTAAACGAGGAACCTTACCAGGGCTTGAAATTCTTCTGGAAAGCCGCCGGAAACGGTGGCCCTCTCTCAAGGACCGGAAGTACAGGTGCTGCATGGTTGTCGTCAGCTCGTGCTTTGAAGTGTTCCCTTAAGTGGGGTAACGAGCGCAACCCCTATCGCGCGTTATAAGTGTCGCGCGAAACTGCCCCGCTCTTTGCGCAGGAGGCGCAAAGCAGAATGATGAATAAAGAATAATGAATAATGGAAACGAAATTATTAAAAACCCCATTATTCATAATTCACCCTTCGTTATTCATGTCTTTGCTCGCTTCGCGAGCAAAGAGCGGGGAGGAAGGAGGGGACGACGTCAAATCAGCATGGCCCTCTGATGCCCTGGGCTACACTCGTGTTACAATGGTCGGGACAATGGGTTGCCAAGGCGTAAGCCGGAGCTAATCCCATCAAACCCGGCCCCAGTTCGGATTGAGGGCTGAAACCTGCCCTCATGAAGTTGGAATCGCTAGTAATCGCAAATCAGCCACGTTGCGGTGAATACGTTCTCGAGTCCTGTACTCACAATAAAAGCGCGCAGCAGTTTAGTTCTCTAAGCGGTTCAAATCCGCTTCTCCCGCCGTCTGGGAGCATAGCCAAGAAATAGTGCCGCATCGCGAGATGCGACATGGAGGATTTCGCGGCAAAAGACAGCCTAAGCAAAAAGAGCCGCCGACCCATCATTGGCAGTGAGGATGGGGAAGGCAATGACAACGGTTCGCTTAGGATGCCTGGAATAGAAGACTAAATGACCTGTGGAGATCTGATGCTGTTTGCGGCCTTTGGCCGTGATACAATAAAACTGACGCAGCGTCAGAAGTCAGCTGAGTCATAGTACCGTAGCACATAATGCGTTATGTGCTCGGGAAGGCACTCACTCAATGCAATTAAGCAAAGATTACATTATCGGTTTGGTGGATGGCGAAGGAAGCTTTACAGCTTTTGTTCGTAATCTTGACCAATCGACAGAACGGGTTCGTAGAACCCGGATTGAGCCGAGATTCTACATCAAGCTCATCGAAAAAGATAAGCCGGTTCTTGATGCGTTACGTGATTATTTCGGATGTGGCAGTGTCTACTTCCAAAAAGATACACGCAAAAATCATCAGAATTGCTATCGTTTCGAGGTGTTCAACAGAAAGGAACTCGAAAAAATCATTATCCCGTTTTTCAAGAAAAATCCATTGCGGTTTCCTTCAAAACGGAACGACTTCGAAATTTTCTGCAAATTGATGGAAGGAATTAAGCGGGGAGAGCATCTGACCGAATCCGGTTTAAGGCATATCTTTAAGCTTAAACAAAAAATGCATTGAGCTCGCCGTATACGGGAAATCCGTCCGTGCGGTGGGAACATCAACTCTGAGTTTACAGAGGATACTTGCCCGTCAAGCCAAGGGAGCCGGTAATAGGTAAAGTTTCACTTTGTGGAATCAGCCTAAGATCGGTGACATGGGCTAAGTCGTAACAAGGCACGCGTAGCGGAAGCTGTGCGTGGATCAATTAAACTAAACTTTTGATAAACTCGAATTTATTCGGGAGGTTCAAAAGCTACAGATCGATCACGAGCCGAATTATAACGGCACGTGCATATTGGGATAACTAAAAAGCTCTTACAAGGATTTAATTACCAGAAGCAAAAAACCGCGAAAGCGGTTTTTTGCGTTGTAAAGAATATTTTTCCGGGCGGACACTTCCTATCGTGTTGTCCCCGCCTTGAGCGGGGATCCAGGGTGCATAAAAAAGAGACCTAGATCCCGGGTCAAGCCCGGGACGACAGAAGATGAGATTTAGTTGGTTTAAAAATAAAAAAAGGGCGCGATTACATCACGCCCGTGTTCATAAATCTATTTTCCCCACTCAGGATCTTTTTCAAACTGGAGCGGTTCCTGTTCTTCGGCGGGCATGGCTTTTGCGATAACCAGCGTGCTGTATGCCTCGGGCCCGTTGTTTTGCAAAACCCTTTCGACTGCGAACCGGTAGTGGTCACAATAAACCCAGAGCAATATTATTGTTCCGCGACGCGGTATAATGGGGAGTTCCGTGAATTTATGATAGTTCCGGCCATTTTGTTCGACCGATAGTCCGACTTTATCCATTTTCGCACCTCCCATTGTGCTGTCGCGAGCATAGCATATTATCTACATATTTGTCAATATTAAGGAAAAGACAGCATTTTCGAGCCTAGTTTATGCTACAATCAAAGTTATGCCGGAAAGAAGGATAACGCTTATCGAAGACGATAGGTTTCTCTCGTCTCTTATTAAAGCCCGCCTTGAGAAAGAAGGGTTTATTGTCACACAAGCCTTCGACGGCGAAGAGGCCATTAAGGTGTTGCGTCAGAGCAAGCCGAGCCTCATCGTGCTTGATCTCATCATGCCGAAGGTAACTGGTTTTGAAGTGCTCGAGACCATTTCTCTGAATCCGGAACTCACAGGAACGCCCGTGGTGATTCTTTCGAACCTCGCGCAGGATTCGGATGTGCAAAAAGCGAAAAGTTTGGGCGCGACCGAGTATTTCGTGAAGGTCCGCGTCTCTATTGACGACGTGATAAAAAAGGTTAATACTATACTGGATTCCAGGGGAGTCTAAAATAAAAGCAACATGATTGATCTAGAGGGTCGTTCAATATGTTTCTTCACCCCATAGCCGAAAGGCCTAATGGGCTGAAGAAAATATCTCACTAAAAAATAACAATATAAAACGATGATAGATTTAGAGACATTAAAGAAAATAAGGCCTGGAGCGCGGGTGCGCGTCCACGAAACGAATAAGTCCCAGTTCGAGGGCTTGGTCATCTCGCGCAAGCACGGTTCGGAAGCCGGAGCGATGTTTACCGTCCGCACGGTTTTGGCAGGCGTGGGAGTGGAAAAAATTTTCCCGGTACATGGGCCGACCATTTCGAAGGTGATCATCTTGAGCTCGCCCAAGAAAGTGCATCGTTCGAAATTGTATTTCGTACGTGAAAAGTCCGGCGCCGTAATTCGTGCAAAGATCGGAGTATCCGTTTAGCCGGGACATAGCCAGGGATAGCGAGGCATAGTGCATAAAATCACAACAATGGACTTCACGCGTTTGGCTCGTTAGCCAATCAATAAATGCCAGAACATTTTGAGGGGAAAAATCCAGCGAACATCGCTTCGGAAAAACTGGAGGGGATCCGGGTCGAATTTGCGGAAGAGCTCGAAAAGCTTTCAAGCCAATCGGCAAATTGGAAGAAACTTTTGCGCGACGAAAAAAATGATATTGCGGAGCGGACCGTAGAGGGAGCTAAAGCATACCGAACGCTTGGCACCGAAAACCTGGTAACGAAGATCGGCCAAAAATTCAATTTATCAGAAGAGGAGATCGGCGAACTTATGCGGCAACTTCTCGAAGAAAAGAAATCTTAAAAAAAAGTCGCTGTTACATTGCAACGAACGGAAAAAAACGCCGCCCCAACAGGAATGGCGTATTATTTTTTTAGACACGCTCCTGCATTTGAAAAATAATCAATAATTTACTAAAGTATATTGTATGCGCGGGTGGCGAAACTGGCAGACGCACTACCTTGAGGTGGTAGCGGGGGCAACCCCTTGCAGGTTCAAATCCTGTCCCGCGCACTATTCATGTAATCTGGAACTAAAAGAATATGCTTAAATCATGAAATTTGAACAGCCCCCAATCGAAAAAGAAGGATTGCCTGAAAGTACCACTATCCGCAAAGGAGCCGAAGCTCCATACACAGGCGAAAAGCGGCTTTCTCCCGAAGAAGCATCTCTCGAGGCTAATATGATGAGGATAAAACTGAAAGAAGTGCTAGACCGCGAACCGACCTCCGAAGACTATGACAATGCGCTCAAGATGGTCGAAGAGATGAAGGTAGCGGCATTAATAGAAAAAAGAACGGATGGCGAGGCGGCATTTTTGAAGCTTGTACAGATCGGCGACAAATATTTCAATAAAGGCGTGGAAAAATTAGTTCGTCTTTTCTCATTGGGTTTTGTGAAGAGCGACCCCAAATTCATTCAGGAGCGCGAAGAGTTTTGGGACGACGCCGAAACCAAGCTGAATCGACTCAAGCAGCAAGCGGAACAATCGGGATCAGAATCAGAATAAGCATCGTTCGAAGATCACCTGCCTGCGCAGGCAGGTCCACTCCCGCCAGAGGTGGGCAAGCCCGCGCACAAATAAAATTTGAAGATTATG
>JBGPNL010000084.1:0-5017 GCA_041487555.1 Minisyncoccia bacterium
AAAATACAAATATGATATCCTGGTAGAGATATGGCAGAAAATAATCAAGGCACAATAGCCCGCCGTCTCATTCTTCTCATTGATGACGAGCAGGAGATGCTCGACCTTTACGGAATAACGCTCAAGAAAGCCGGCTTCGATGTGATTGTGGCTCACAACGGGCCCGAGGGCTTGAAGCTCGCCAAGGAAAAGAAGCCGGCTCTCGTTCTACTCGATTTTAAAATGGCTGACATGGACGGCGTCGAGGTGCTCGAAAAAATTAAACAGGATAGCGCGACCAAGGACTTGAAGGTGGTATTTCTTTCCGCTTTCGGCGATCCCATGATAGCCCAGACCGATTATGCGGTCGCTAAAGAGCTCGGCGGGACTGATTTTATAAAGAAGGGTCTCAGCCTCGACGAGTTTATTAAAAAAGTAAGATCCTATCTCGGATAGTTGAATTATTAGATACGAAGATCCCCGCCTGCCCTCCGGGGGCAGGCAAGCGCGGGGATGAAATAACGCCGTTTCAAGCGGCGTTATTTCATTTTTTATGTTGCGAGAAAAAATGAACGTGTATGAATTTGTCCAGGCCGAAATAGGTGCCGGAGTTCGAAAAAACGATGACGAGAAGGCACATGATGACGATCATATCGTCGTTCACAAATTGCGACGCGGTAAGCGCATATGATCTTACGTCCGGCAAAAAGCTCGCGATCGTAAGGGCGATGCCGGCGATGGAAGCGGTGCGGGTGAGTAGCCCGAGTACAAGGCAGGCGCCGATCACGAGGAATGCCCATTCAAAAAAAATATGCAGCGATCCTGTTTTCGCGGGCCCGCCGAGCCAATTGTAAAGAACGGGCAGAGATTGTCCCTCAAGCTGTTTTCCGAGGTCAGTATTGAAAATAGAGGTAAAGCCCAGATAAAAGAAGTTCAATCCGAGCGTGAGCCGCAGGAGAAAAATCACAAGTCTTAGCGTATGAGGGATTTTGGGGCTGGTCATCGTGTATAGCTATATTATAATATATTTACCTCGCCTACACGGATCCCGCTTAGAGACGATCCAGTTGCCGACCATATTTAATCTTTCAATTATGCCTATATATCGCTTAAAGGTCCTGCCGCATGCCGACGGAAGCGCAAGCGCTTTCCGTCTCTAACGGGATGGAAAATAGCAAAATACACTCATTGGGGCATCGGGCATTCTTCCTTTTTCTTTTGAAGAGGATAAAACTCGCCGCCTTCTTGTTCGTGTTGTGGGGTGCTGCCGTATATGCCGCGGGGTGGCTGCCGCAAGAATACGCCTATATAGGGATCTACATTACGGAATTCTTGCTCGTTGTGAGCGCGTCCTATTTCGCCATCATCCTGCTTCTCACCTATTTCGAATATCGTTATTATACCTATTCATTCAGCGAGGAAGCATTCGTCATGACCTATGGGTACGTGATGCGGAACGAGGTTGCGGCGCTCTATCACCAGATACAGAATGTGAATATCGTGCGCAGGCCGCTTGATCGCATGGTGGGAGTGAGCCAGGTCGTTATCTTTATGTCTGGATCGGAACGCGAGGCTTCACACGACAAGATCGTATTGCCTGCGGTGGGAAAGACAAAAGCAAAACAGGTGCAGAAAGAACTTCTGATGCGCGCAAGGCGGCACATTACGCATCCTCATAGCCCCGCACCGAACGGGGAATAGTCGCGTAGGGCGGTTCTTCCGCGTTTTGCTATACTAAAAACAATATCGATTTCCCTCTATATGTTTCGCGCCAAACAAAAAACATCCAGTCGCGAAGGATTTACCATGATCGAGCTTTTGGTGGTCATCGCCATTATCGCGGTATTGGCGGTGATGGTTATTCTCCGCTTGAACCCCGCGGAGTTTTTAAGGCAGGCGCGGGATTCAAGCAGGCTTTCGGACATGAGCTCGCTCAAGAACGCCATACTTCTTTACATGAACGATTCGACCAATTTGTCGCTCGGCACTACGGGCGTTTGCTATATGGGCAATGCTATCGGTACGAGCACCGAAGGATGCCTCGTGTATTTTGCAACCGCCACCTCGACCGCGACGAGCACGTCGCAGGCTCTTGATGGAACGGGCTGGGTGCCGGTCAATTTCTCCCAGCTCAGCTCCGGATTGCCACTCAGCCAATTGCCGATCGATCCTTCCGGGCCGAACAACCCCGATCTCTTTTATTCATACATATCAAGCAATAATTCCGCGTTCAAGCTGGCCGCCTTTCTTGAAAGCCAAGTATATGGATTTGGCGGAGACAGGGATGCCGTCTCTGCCGACAATGGTATTTCGACTTCAACCTTCGAATCCGGTTCGGACATCTCTCTCTAACCCCCGCTTTCGTTTCTCACAGCCCGTGCCCCGGTGGTCGTTGACACCGCTATTTTTTGCTCCTATGCTGTGGGCAGAAGCTTTTGAGAACGAAAAAAGGAGGTAGAATTATGCGGGTATTGGTTACCGGCTGTTACGGCTTTGTCGGCCATCACATGGTCAAAATGCTCGTGAAAGAAGGGTATGAGGTGATCGCAACGGATCATCCGAAGACAAGACCGAAAGGGCTTCCTGCGGGCGCCGTGTTTGTGCCCGGAGACCTTACCGATCCCGATTCCACGGATACATTGTTCAGCGAGAATGAATTTGATCATGCATGCTTCATTGCATCCGTCTTCAACTACGCGATGGCGAGGAAAGATATTTTACGGATCAATCGGGCGATCACGGAAAATTGTCTGCGGGCCGCGCGCAAATACAAACCGAAAGTTAGATGCGTTACCGTCATTTCGGCGTCCGTGTATTGCGATAGTTTCAAAACCGAAACGCCGCTCACCGAAGACGCGCCGATGCTTCCGGGAAATGCCTACGAGGAATCAAAATACATTCAGCACGTGATTTGTAGCCAGTATAAGGACGTCGCGAACACGGAGATTTATCCGATGGCGATCTTTGGCGAAGAGAGTAGCTACGGCGCGACGGTCGTGATCCAGATGATGGCGAATAATCAGCTGCCGGGATTGCCCGGCGGCGGCAAGAACAAGATCAGCCTGATACACGTGACGGACGTATGTCGCGCAATGCTTTTCCTTTTGCAAAAGGACGAAGCGATCGGCAAACGCTACAACATCGGTGGCTCCAAGCATTACACGATAAAAGAATTGATGCAGTATCTGCAAAAAGAGTTCGCCCGGCTCGACGTGCCGGTCGATCTTTTGCCCATAAGTTACCCTTTGTGGCTTATGGAGATTTTCGCCTGGCGGTCCGAGCAGTTGGCGCGGAAATACAACCATCCGCCGGTCGTGCAGCGCGATTTCCTCGGCTACTTCAAGAAAGGTTACAATTTTCTCGTCGACACGAGTGCGATCCGCGATCTTGGCTTCGAGTTCCAATACGATGACCCAATCGAGAGCGGTGCGCTTCGCGAAACGCTTGAATGGCAAAGAAAGGAAGGGATCATATGATAACGATGATGACGCTGGTTGTTCTGATTATGCTGAGCGTGGGCATTGTCCACCTCATGCACAAATTTGAAACGCCGCGGCTTGCGTTGCGGAATCTGACCGCGTGTTATGCGCAGGGAACGTGCCGGAGCTTTATCCTCGACATCTTCGTACTCATCCCGCTCGTCGGCATCATCGTGGAGGCTCTGGCTAAGCGCCTAGATAGATGGGGCGCTTCGAAGTTGCTTCTCGTGATAGAGGCGGTTATCTTAGTCGGATCTTTCATGGTACTTAAGGCGACGCTCGGTGGGTTGATGTTCATATTGATAATGGTTGTCATATCCGTCTTTTCTCTGCTTTTTCTCATCATATACACATCATCCGACCCGAGAAAAGGAATTCGCGCGGCCCTTTATGCGGCTGCCATCGGAATATTTGTCGCATGTTCCGGTTCGCTGTACTTCGATTGCCTGAATTTTTCTTTCCTCGCGCCTATCCTCGGACACCCCGGGGCGTGGAGCGGGAACCACTTCATGTGGAATTCGGGAATCGAACTTCTGGGATTCCGTCCGCTCGTGAGCGGTGAACCGACGTACCGGAATTTTTTCGGTGCGCTGAACCTGTCGGGCCTCTTCACGCTTTTCGTGGTGTACGGGCTCGAGATGGTCATCGTGGGTTACCGATTCCACGGCATGCTTTTCGGATATACGAAAAAGCAAACCGGAGTTTCCGCGCTTTTCATCGAGCGAAACATCGATTAAATAGTATGCAAGGGTAAATCAACCCTTGCTTTTTTTTGTCTGCGGCGGTACATATTTGTGTAGATGCGTTGAAAATTGGAGTTGCGTAATATGGACAATGAAAAGCTGGTTGTTCTTGATCCGGCGACTGAAGAAACAATCGCCATCCTTCCCATCACTACCCCGGAGGAACTCGAAGCGATGGTCGGCGATGCGAGGAAGACGCAGGCGGAATGGTCTCGCGTTCCTTACTGGCGCCGCCTGAAGCTCTTCGGAAAACTTAAGCACTATCTTCAGTTTCACCACAAAGAAGGCCTGCGAATCGTGCAATCCGAAACCGGAAAAGTGGGGCCCGACGCCATGCTCGATGTGCTTTCCGCGGTGTCCGACATCCGGCACATTTTGAAATTGGGACCGACGATCGCGCGGGAGGATGAGGACAGGCTGAATGTCGAGAAGCATCCGCTTCTCTCGAATTACAGAGCCCAACTCAGAAGCACGACTGCGGTCGTGGGCGAGATCACGCCGTTCAATTTGCCCGGAGCAATCCCGGCCGCGGACATTTTCCCCGCGATATTCAAGGGAAAAGCGGTGGTCTGGAAGCCGTCGGAATATACGCCGCTTACCGCGCTCTGGTTCAAGCGGGCGATGGAAGAAGTCGGATTTCCAAAGGATCTTTTGCAGGTCGCGATTGGCCGAGGCGATCTCGGAAAACGACTCTGCGAACTCGCGGACGCGGTCATCTTTACCGGGTCTGCGGCGACCGGGGCAAAGGTCAAAGAATTGTGCGACAAGCGTGAAATATTCTGCGGGCTTGAGATGAGCGGCATCGCGCCCTTCATC
>JBGPNL010000085.1:0-4995 GCA_041487555.1 Minisyncoccia bacterium
CTTGTCGGCGAGATCGAACGCCGACTGAAATTCCTTGAACAGCGCTTCGAGCCGCCGTGCCTGGTGCGGCTGAAAAACGCAGAGAATTTTTTTATCCGGAAATTTTTCTTTAAATCCTTGGAGGCTCGCTTTTATCTCTGTTGGATGGTGGGCATAATCGTCGTAGAGTGGAATCTTGAATGATGAATTATGAATAATGGAAGATGCGGATCCCTTCCTTAATTCATTATTCTTTATTATTAATTCACCCCTATATTCCATCCGACGCCAGGCGCCACGATATGTTGAGATCGCTTTGAGGATCTCTTTGTGCGGGACGCCGAGCATCCTGCCCACCTTATATGCCGCTACCGCATTTGAAATATTATGCTCGCCGGGAATCTGTATAACCCGCCTGACCTTCCGTGCCGTATTCCCATGGTTCGAGTGCCAGAGCGCATATATATTTTTCGCTTTTGCAATTTTCGTGATCTTGGATTTAAGCGAAAAAAGATTTTTGTCGTCCATGTTTAAAATAAATGTCCCGCCATTTTTGGTTCGCGCAAGAAATTGCAGAAATGCTTTTTTCGCGATCGCGAGCGTTTTATAGGTATCAAAATGCTCGCGGTCGATATTCGTGATGACCGCAATAGCGGGGGAGTAGTCGAGGAACGCCCTGCCGAAGTCGTCGGCCTCGAGCACCATATATTCGCTTTTTCCGATCCTGATGTTCTTTCCGCCGAACTCCTTGAGTTCCGTTCCCACGAATACGGTTGGATCGAGCCCCGCCTTTGCGAGAATGAGTCCCGCGAACGCCGTTGTTGTACTCTTCCCGTGGGAGCCGGTAATGGCGACGGCCTCGTATTTTCGGGTAAGTTCGCCAAGCATCTCGGCGTAGGGGAGCATGGGAATGCCCAAAATCCTCGCCGACCGAAGTTCCGGGTTATTCCTGGGAATGGCGCGATTATAGATAATAAGGTCGATATGCTTCGTTATATTGGCCTTTTTGTGCCCAATTTTGACCGGTATGCCCTCTTTCCGCAGTTCTTTGGTCATTTTACTGGCTACGAGATCCGACCCCGAAACCGCCCAATTTTGAGCCTTAAAGTATCGGGCTAAGGCGCTCATGCCGATGCCACCGATGCCTATGAAAAAAACTTTTGACTTTTGACTTTTGACTTTTGACTTTATGCGTGTCATTAGATAGATTATAAGCAGTTCGTTCGACATAGAAAAGAGGGGGGTTAATGGAAATCCGATTGGAAAATCACTACGGGAAAGACGTGTTCGTGAGCGTCCAGGCCGAAACGGCCAGGAAAAACGGATGCCTTTGCATCCATGAGGAAAACGGCCAAAAAGTAACGTGTGAACATTTCAAAGCGAACATGCAGTACGAAGAAACCCTCAGAGAAAGATTCGGGGACGATTATCGCGGACATCTCAAAACACGCGCGGTAGAAGAATTCACTTTTTTCCGTGTAACCGGAAAACCGTTCGCGCATGATGGCGCGTGCAGGATGGCGATGGCGAATTTTCTCGTCTGCGTGATCGGCAATATCGCAATGGCGATCACCCGGTGCCCAGAATACGAGGCGCCGACAGAGGCCGCCGATAAACCGAAAAACCATGGCAGATGCATCCCTTAATATTACGCCGCCGAGAAATTATTCGGCGGTTTTTTTATTTTCTGAACTCATTTTGCCAAACATTGTCCCCACAAATTCTCAGAGCCCACTTCAAAAACTCCTTCTAGCCGCGTTGCGAGGGATTTTCTCCTCTCCACAAGGCGCACCGAGAAAGGTGTAGTCTCGGACTACTCCGACGCAGGCGCAACGCAGCGGGAGGAGGAAATCACCGCAACCCCTCCGGGGATATAGGCCAATCTTTCGCGACGCTGTGTCACTTCGGACTCGGAGTACCGCAAGGATACACCTTCGTCCTTGCTTCGTGCGCTGCAAAAGATTTGCCTATATCGCGGCCGAAGGAGATTTTGAAGTGGGCTCTAACCAAAATTGTGTTAACATAAAATCAGATAATTTTTCGATCAAAAGGATAACCGCGCCATGCTGGAAACGACCTTGAATGAAATGCCTTATCGATATAGCCATACCCACAAGGGGATAAGAGCGCTTGCTCCGGAATTTTGGGCGACGAGCGATGAAGACGCGGTCTCGTATCTGAAGATATTGAAAGGCATTCCATCTGAAATGCCATACATTCCCTGTTGCAATGGGGAAAAACTGGAACGCCTGCAGCCCGGCGTGCAAAGCGGAGACATAACTGAACCCGACCAATGGATCGAGGTGAGGCTGACCGAAGGATAATAGGCTAAGCCGGTAGAGGATAACACCTTTTCCGGCTTCTTTAATTATCCTACCTGTCGCACAATAACTGTTTTACGACAGGAGCTTCGCTCCTGTCGTAAAAGGTTCATCTTATTTTGCAACAGCAAAGCTGTCGCAAAATTAAGATGCTCAGCTATCCTCGCTTGCCCTGAAACATCTTTCAATCAGTAAACGTCCTGTAATCAACGGTTAACTCCTCGCCTTCCTTGATGTCGCGGATCGCGCGGAACCTGAAACTTTTATCTGCCTCCATATTCGGTTTCGTTGAGTGGTTTATATACCACAGCACGGTCAACCGGTTGAAGTTCGGCGGACAAAGCGTACGAATCCCCTTTGATAATGCAAAAATCGTCATAGAGCTTACGAATGGACCTAGAAAGGGTTTTTAAGCGGCTTTTGGGTATCAGGACCAGCCTATCGTCGTCCTTATAGAACGGATAAACACCTTTTTTGATCTTTTTGATCGCAAATATGCCAACCCCGCCGATGTGGATCTTCGAAGCTTTGAGGCGCGCGAAGACTTGATAATGAGACGGTTTTTTCTTCACAGCTCAATTTAAAGATGAGAAACTCCCTGCCGGATCAAATTCGCGAAGAATGAAAAAATGTCCGCGATCAGATTGCCCAGGGGCTTTACGATCTGCGCAAGATGGAACGTCGTTATGCCATAGAACCAATTATCGAGCTTACCGAACAGCGCTCGCGGGTCAAGCGAGTTCAGATCCATGTGCGGCATCGCGTTTATGGCGCTTTCTTCCGCTTGTTTGCCGTTGTTTATAAAATTTCCGAACGGCAGCGGCGGTATACGCATAAAAAACTCTTTTATGGCATCCGTTGAGGCGGTAAGCTGGTCAAACGAAAACGCCGCTTTCGTGATGACTGGAGCGGCGTATTGAATGGACAGGAAAATGAAAAAGAATGCGGTGAATTTGATAATGCGGGTTTTTAAGTTCCCATTCATTATTTTTTTATAAATACCCAAGCGGATTCAGATCGCCGCCGAATGGCATCGGGCCGCATACCTTCGAGGGCCCCATATAGAATGTCGGGCTCGCGAATACCGTGAAGTGAAGATGGGGGCCGGTCGCATAGCCTGTCATCCCCGAATAGCCGATGAGCTGTCCCCTCTTCACTATATCACCTTTTTGGACGACCTGCCGGGAGAGATGGCCGTACAGCGTCGTCAAATTATCTCCGTGTTGGATAACGATGAATTTGCCGTAAGCGCCTTTGTAGCAATAGGTATCCTGATTGCCGGTCGCAACCACCTTGCCGTCTTCAGCGGCAAGAATCTGGGATCCGATCGGTACGCCGAAATCAACGCCGTTGTGCCATTTTCCTTTATAGCCGTTTTTCGCAAATTCGGTTGCGCCATATCCTTGCGTAACGGCTGCTTTTGCATTGGCGACGGCGATCGGCGCGCCGAGCACGCCGGGCTGAAGCGGCGGCAGAGTCGACGGATCGATTTTCGTGCGCAGAACGGCATCCAAAGACTCGACTTCGCTTGCGATCTGCTGCTGCAATTTTTGAAGATCGGCGACCTGTTTTTGGAATGTGCTTTCTTTATCTTTCGTTTGCGCAAGCAGACTTTGCCGCTCCTGTTTCTGATCCTGCACTATAGACATTTTATTTTGCAGATCGCGCTGATGCGAGGCAACACTGTCTTTTTTATCGGCCGCCTGCTTCAGCTTCCCATCATATTCATCATGGAGCACGCGCAGGTTCCCTATGTCGGCCGTAAGCTGCCCCTGGAGGTTCGTAAGGTTCTGCGCCTCCATAACGCCGTCGGCCAAGCTTTTGCTACGTAAAAAGACGATGAAAAGATTCTTACTCGCATGATCGTCTTTTTGCAGTTCGACGAGCGTTTTTTCGATGGCCGATCTTTTGTCGCTTATCGAAGACTCGATATCCTGCATATCGTAATTCAACGAATCAACCTCCAAATTGAGCTTCTGGACGTTGATCTGGTCCGATTTGATGCTCAGATCAAGCTGATTGATATTCCCCTGTAAATTACCAAGCTGTTTCTGGAGCGTTACCCGCTGCCCCTTCGTTTCCTGCAGGCTCTGGCGCGTGGCTTCAAGCTGCTGGTTGATATCATCGAGCTGCTTTGCCTTCACCTGGATCTGGTTGGCGAGATCGTCCCTGCTCATCGGGCCCGAAGTCGATGAAGCAGTATCGGCAAACACAGGTTGGTTGCCAAGCGCCAAAAGCAAAAGCGATGCCCAGGCGAAAGATAAGATGGTATGTTTATTTCTCATTTATATGAGCGTGCCTAATTTCGCGACCGCGCTTTTGACTCGTTGTTTCGCTTCTGCCTTTCCCAATACATCCATTATTTCGATCGGATCGGGCGAAGCGCTAAGGCCTGAAAGCGCGACACGAAGCGGCCAAAGCACGGCCCCTCTCCCCTCTTTCTCGCTTAAGGCCGAAAAGGCCGTTGAAAACGCCCCTCGTTCCCACTCCTTTTGGCCCTCAATAATATCTACGCACTGCTCGAGGATCTGTTTCGTTTTTTCTACCGAGAGCTGCTTTTGCCAGATCAAAAGCCTTGCATCGTACTCCGGCAGCTCGAATAAAAATTTAATTTCGGCGAGGAATTCTGTTAAGCGGTTCATACGAGAACGTCCCAGCTCGACTGCTTTTTTTAAAAATACTTCCGTCGGAGCGA
>JBGPNL010000086.1:0-4965 GCA_041487555.1 Minisyncoccia bacterium
ATTTTGGGAGAGCCCCATATCGAAATCGGTTCGGATACCGCGACGATAAGCTGGGACACCGACAAAGAAGCGAATTCGGTCGTCGATTATGCATCCGACAGCGAATACCAGTCGGGCGGTTACGCACATAAAGAAGAAGATGCGGAGACATATTCGCTGAAGCACAGCATCACGCTCCTCGCGCTCAGGCCAGAGACGCCTTACCACTTCAGGATCATCTCAAAGCCGCAACTTGGTCCGCAAGCGCAGACCGAAGATAAGAGCTTCACGACAAAATCCACCCTCCCGCAAATTTTCGGCATCCATCTTCTGAATGTCGGAGAAAATACCGCCACGCTCACGTGGTCGACACAGGTGCCGGCAGGAGGGCTTGTGGAGTTCACGAATATGAGCACCAGGGAAACGAAGTCGATCGGCGATCCCTCGATGCAGATCGGCCACACCATCCGCTTACCGGATTTGAAGTTCAGAACTCCCTATACCGCAACCATCAAGGCGAATACGGCGACCGGGGACGTGATTGCAAGCCAGCCGGTTACCTTCGTGACCACAAAAGACGATACGCCGCCTCTTATATTGAATGTCGCAAATGAATCGACGTTATTTCCGGGAGCGGATGTGAAGGTGCAGACCATTGTGAGTTGGGATACCGATAAAGTGTCGGAATGCCAGGTGTTTTACGGCGAAGGCCTGACCGTTACGAACGAGAACAAAGTTTCGCTTCCGATCGAAACGGGATATGTTTTAAAGCATACCCAGGTGATTACCCAATTTACCCCTTCGACCGTGTATAAATTCTGGATAGAGTGCGATGATAAGAACGGCAACCACTCGAAATCGGAAGATTTCGTTTTGTACACGCCCGACTTGCAAAAGAACGTCATCGATCTCATTTTAGAAAATTTCCAGGGCACGTTCGGCTGGGTGAATAATATAGGGAAATAACCGCGACACGAATTCCTCGAATTACATTCGAATACCTCAAATGAAATACATACACAAAAATCAATTCGCGGCATTCGGATGTATCCGTGGATTCGAATCGCGATAAATTCATGAAGCCAATCATCGAGATAAAAGATTTAAAAGTTATTTATAACGAAGGCAAGGCGAATGAGTATGCGGCCTTGCGGGGGGAGTCTTTGGATATTTATCCCGAGGAGTACATTATTCTCTTCGGGCCGTCGGGATGCGGCAAGTCGACGCTCTTGTACAGCATCTTGGGAATTCTCGCGCCGACAGGAGGCAAGCTCCTTATCAAAGGCGATGATGTGTATAAATATAGTTCCGATGAAATGGTGAAGTTCCAACAAAATGTGATCGGGATCATTTACCAATCGTTCAACCTCATCCCTTCGCTTTCCGTGTTGGACAACGTAAGTCTGCCGCTTATTTTTTCCGGCATGTCTCCCGCAGATCGCGAGCGAAAGGGAATGGCGCTCTTAAAACGTTTCGCTATTGATCAGCAGGCGAAAAAACTTTCGACTAATATGTCTGGAGGACAAATGCAAAGAATCGCCGTCGCGCGGTCATTAATCAATGATCCGGAAATTCTGTTAGCGGACGAACCCGTCGGCAACCTAGACTCGGTTTCTTCCGCAGAGGTTATGGATACGCTTGAGGAAATTAACATTAAAGATAAAAAGACAATCATTCTCGTCACGCACGACGCCAAATTTATTCCGTACGCGCATCGCGTCTATTTCATGAAAGACGGCGGCGTGGAGCGTGAAGTGGTGAATCCCGAAAAGAAACAGATCAAATCCGTGGCTCCGGGGACGACAATCCTTACGGAAATCGAGAAACTTGCCCGCATCTACCCCTATATTTCGATCGATGAACTTAGGGTAAAAAGCATTGCCAATTACCTCGTGGAAGAACTTGGTTTCGAGCAGCTTGAGACGGTGGAAAAGTTAGTCGAGATGATGATCAGGGGCACGGTCACAAAGGAAAGATTCATTGCCGCGCTTATGGCGCCGTTTTCGCGCGGAGGCCTTGAATTTACTCACGATAAAGCCCAGAAAATGCTCGAAAAAACCGAAAATATCCTTAATCTTGCCCGGGAAGTGAGGCAGTATAGGGAGCGATTGCAGGAAAAATATAATTCCCCGAAGCAGCTCGAACGCATCAAGAATCTGCGCAACGAAATAATCAGAGAATGTGTCTTTGAGATAAGCGGCATGCAAATTAAATGGCTGGATGAAAATATTGCGAGCCGCGTCGCCGGTTTTATTTCAATGGAGGATTTCCGCGAGCGCTTAAGCCTTGTTGCGGAGAAAAAAGGCGGCGGTTTTTCGCCCAGACAGGCACAGGCCATCTCACGTTATCTTGAAAAGTTCATTGCACAAGGCGTGCACCTATAAATAATTTAAAAATGAAAAATTAAAATGTAAATGCGAAATTGCGACCAAAGCTCGTATTCTTATATTTTTAATTTTTAACCTTTAATTTTTTTAATTCGCAAATGAGAACTCAGGACGTCATCAAACTTTCAACGCGCATGTTCAAGACGAATCCCGCGCGCACGTGGCTTACCATTCTCGGCATGGGCGTGGGCACGTCAGCCGTCGTGCTGCTTGTGGGTTTGGGATTCGGATTACAGGGAGTCCTGCTCGAAAAAATTATTTTAGGCGATACGCTTTTAAGTTTGAACGTTCAGAATTCCGGAGCGGGGATTATCCGCATCACCGATGACGCGCTTGCTAAGTTCAAGCAAGTCCCAAACGTACTCGATGTCTCGCCGCTTGCGAGTTTATCCGCGCTCATGACGCTTGATGGCGTGACGGGGAATGTGATACTCCAAGGGGTGAACGCTTCGTATTTCCGTTATGCGGGCACGACGGCGGTCGCCGGAGCTTTGTTCAAGGACGAAGATGTGGGCGCGATTTTAATTTCACAGACCACCATGAAGCTGTTCCAGATCACGGATCCGAAATCGGTGATCGGAAAAACGGTGAAGCTGCGCATGTCGATAAAAAATCCGACTACCGGCGAAACGCAGGAAGTGCCGTTGAATAAAGAATACACGATCAAGGGCGTGACAAACGAAGCCGGAGCAATTACCGCAACGATACCCCTCGCGGATCTCTCAAAGCAATATACCGCGCCTTATTATCAGAAAGCGCAGGTGAAGGTAAGCAAGACTGATTTTTTGGCAGTTACTCAAGATGAACTTGTGAAAGAAGGATATTCCGTGACCGCACTTTCAAAAACCGTCGAGCAAGCGAATAAAATTTTCCAGGGCGTACAAGCGGTCCTTGCCGTATTCGGCGGCATTGCGCTTATCGTGTCCGCGATCGGCATGTTTAATACGATGACGGTAACCCTCCTCGAGCGCACGGGTGAGATCGGTATTATGCGCACGATTGGGGCTTCGCCTGCCGATATTCGTATCCTTTTTCTTTCCGAAGCAATGGTCGTGGGATTTTTGGGGGGCGTTGTTGGCATGGGTATAGGTGTGGGTATCGGGCTTATTTTGAATTTTACGATCAATATCGCCGCCTCTCATTTTGGCGGGACTGCCATTCAGCTTTTTAGCTTTCCGCTCACTTTTTTGGGCTTTATCACCCTGTTTTCGGCAATAGTAGGTTTTTTAACCGGCATTTTCCCTGCACGGCGCGCTGCGGCGCTCAGTCCTTTGGACGCCATAAGATACAAGTAATAGCTCGATAGCCGGGGCTTAGCGCTCGAAATCAAGTAAAAGATTTCGAGCGTTTAGCTCTTTAGTCAAAAAGGTACTAAAACTGGGGTATTTTGCGTTCGCTAACGAGCTAAACGGCGAAATCTGTTTGATTTTGATTTCGCCGCTATCGAACTAACGAGCCGAACCCGTTCCCTGTGGATAACCTCCGCCTGGAAAGGCTCAATTTTGCTATAATTTATATAAAGATTTAATAAAGCTCGATGCTAAACGATTACGGAAAAATTACATTCCTCACGGTTACGATAGTCGGCGTTTTGACGTTCTTTTTGCTTTTGAATCCGTTCAATTCAATCAAAATTTTCCAGTTTGGCCTCTCGCATTCCTTCGCCGATTCGGCAACGACAACGGTCACGGTATTGAACACGCCGCCATTGTGGACCGTTGATGCGCAAGAAGCTGTTGAATCCTCAACCTCAAGCCCTACGAACGCTGGTAATACCGTTTCCTGGAACGGCACCGCGACCGATTCGAATAACGATTCGTATTATCTCTTGATCTGTAAAACGACGAGCACGCCGACGGCGCATTCCGCGGCGGCGCCAACTTGCGCAGGCGGAGCGGGCAGCCAATGGGCAGTGTCGCCGCTTACCACATCGACGATCCAAGCCACGTCGACGTACACGACGACTTCGACCGATCCGCAGGTGAACGTATGGGCCGCCTGGATCTGCGACGCGAATGCTTCGAACCCGGCTTGTAACGCGACATTCAAGCAAGGCACGCCACCCACCGATTCGCCGTTTATCGTAAACCATTGGCCGAGTTTCACTGTGCTCTCAAATAATGGTCCGAAAGATCCCAACACGATTATTGCGTGGTCCACGAACGCATCCGATACGGATAACTTCACGGGCGCAACTGATACCGTTTCGCTCTACGTTTGTAAGAAAAAAGATTTTTCGGGCGGCGTCTGCGGCTCGGGCGGCACGTATTGCTCGAGTTCGGCTGCGCTCTCGAATCCGACCTGCACTTCAACGCTCGCCGATCCGCTTCCTGACGGCTCATATAACTCATACGGCTTCGTGATCGATCAGCACAATTTTGCCGCAGTCGGTGGAGTGGAAGGATCAACATCCACGTTTAGCGTAAACAACATGGCCCCGTCAATTTCGTCGTCATCGATCTCGTTGAACGATTGGAGCTTGGCAGGTAATCTTACGCTTACGAATCCGCAGACATCGACAACCGGATTCAGCACTAAGTTCACCGCGAGAGACGATAACAGTTGTATGAACGCCGCCGGTGGAAATGAAATTATCGCC
>JBGPNL010000087.1:0-4897 GCA_041487555.1 Minisyncoccia bacterium
GGATCAGATCCAGATTATCATCGACGAAAAATTCGAAAATTTTCTCGATGCGCGGACATTGGAGTATGCGATTTACCACGAAGTGGCCCATCATGTTCCAGCGATCCAAAACATACCCGAGTATCCGTTTATGCCGAAGGAACTTGCCGTCGACGCTTTCGTTCTCGCGCACCGTTCGGACTATGCGAAGGATGAGATCGTGAATAACCTCGACGCCTATCGAAAGTTCAAGCTTGCCCAATGGGACCCGGCCAAGTTGTCGCCCGAGGTTCGGAAAACACTGCCCGATATCGCCCGGGGAGTGGAGGTCCAGAAGCAATATTATCTCGAACACTGGAAATAAGAAAAACATTCGCCGCCACCTATCCGTGGCGGTATTTTTTTGCAATAAAATACCCCGCGATGATGGATGCGGGGTTTAGCTTGCGAATGCTTCGCCATTTTCTTCGAGACAGAAGATCCCGGGCGGCTTTCGGAGAAGAAAGTAGGGATGATGAAGTCCGATCGCGCTCACAACGCGCTCCGTAGCCTCTTTACATCGCAGGTCGAGCGGTACGAGGTCCTGTAATTTCGCACACTGCATCGCGTCGTCTTCTTCGAAAAACAATCCAACGAGAAATGACGAAGTGTAGAGTATTGCGCTGCCATTTTCGCCCTTCGTGCACATGAAAAGGGCTACCTTGGTCACGACAACCACTTCAGCCGCGTCCGATTTCGTATTCGCGAGAGTGACGACCTTATCGCCGCGGCGCATGGCGATCTTTTCCACGATCGGTTTACCGTTCTCGAGGGAGACCCGATACACGGAGGTCATGCTTACCGCGAAAAAGCGTTCGAGCGGTTTTATATCAGCGGCCATGAGGATCCTCCTTCCAGTTCCGCTATTTTTACTATAGTATGTAACTATGCTCGATATCAAACTGCTCCGCGAGGAGCCGGAGAGAGTAAAGGAGGGGATTGCGGCAAAGTTATCCGACCCGAAACTCGTAGATGAATTTTTGCGCCTTGATGGCGAATGGCGGAAACTGACTGCGTCTTTGGATGAAAAGCGTGCCGAACAGAAGAAATTGAGCGAAGCGCGCAAAGTGGAGGAGGCAAAGAAAAATAAAGAAGCGATAAAAGCTGGCGAAGAAAAATTGGTTGAGCTCGAAAAAAAGCGGCTTGAAATTTGGGAAAAAATCCCGAATTTGCCGAGCGAGGACACTCCGGTAGGCAAAGACGAGACCGGCAACAAGGTGCTGCGCAAGAACGGCAAGCCGAAAGAGTTCGATTTCAAACCACTCGACCACATGGAACTTGGCGAACGGCTGGGGCTTATCGATACCGAATCGGCGGCGAAAATCTCCGGCAGCCGTTTTGCGTATCTGAAGGGCGATGCCGTGCTCCTCGAATTCGCTATCGTGCAATATGCGATATCGTTTTTAATGAGTGAGAAATTTTTGGAATCGGTGGCGGACGGCGTAAAGCCAGGATACAATCCGAAGCCGTTTATCCCCGTGGTGCCGCCGGTCATGATCCGGCCCGAAGTGTTCCAGCGCATGGCGCGGCTTGATCCGAAAGAAGAGCGGTATCATCTCGCTCAGGATGATATGTATCTCGTGGGATCCGCCGAACACACTTTGGGACCGCTCCATATGGACGAGACTATTCCCGAAGAACGGCTTCCGTTGCGTTACATCGGCTTTTCGACCGCGTTCCGCCGCGAAGCAGGGAGTTATGGCAAAGATACAAAAGGCATTCTACGCGTGCACCAATTCGACAAACTTGAGGTCGAGAGCTTCACGCTGCCCGAAGATTCCGTGACCGAGCAGGATTTTATCGTCGCATTGCAGGAAAATCTTATGTGGGAGCTTGAGCTGCCCTACCAGGTGGTACAGATCTGTACGGGAGACATGGGCGGGCCGGATCATCGGCAGATCGATATCGAAACGTGGATGCCTTCGCAGGGGAAATACCGCGAGACGCATACCTCCGACCTCAATACCGATTACCAGGCGCGGCGTCTGAACACGCGCGTGAAGCGGAAAGATGGGAAAGTGGAATTCGCGCATATGAACGACGCAACGGTGTTCGCCATCGGGCGCATCCTTATCGCCATCATGGAAAACTATCAGCGCAAGGACGGGCGGATTACCGTGCCGAAGGTGCTGCAGAATTATATCGGAAAACGAGTAATTGGATAAGAATGTAGCAGATAAAAAGTAGTATGTAGCATGGGTGAGGCGTACCTGGAAGATTTTTTCACAGCTTTTTTAATTGCATAAAACATAAAACTAAAACAGCGTGTTTCGCTATGGTAAGCTAAAGGAACATGGTGGGAAACGACAAAAAAAATTTACGCACTTGGATTGAGATTGATTCTCGCGCCGCGAAGAAGAATTACGATACGTTTCGAAAGCTCACGGGTGTCAGGTACCCTTTTCCCGGGAAAAGGGTACCTGACACCCTTTTGTGGTCTGTCGTAAAATCGAATGCCTACGGACACGGGCTTGTTTTATTCGCGAAGCTCATGCAGGGTTTCGGCATAGACGGCTTTTGCGTTGATTCGCTCGTTGAAGGATTGCGGCTGCGAGCAAGTCCGCCAGCTGGCGGAGGGATTACAAAGCCGATTCTCGTGTTAGGGCCGACTCTGCCCGCGCTTTTCCACGAAGCCGCGAAAAAGAAGATCGCGATCAGCATTTCAAACTTTGAGGCGTTAAAGGCGCTCGCCGCCGCAAAACAAAAACCGGAATTCCATTTGAAGATCGATACGGGTATGCATCGTCAGGGATTTTATGTTGATGACTTAGAAAAAGTCATCAAACTAATAACTAATAACTTAAAACTTAAAACTAAACTCACGGGCGTTTTCACGCACTTTGCCTCGGCAAAGGACATCAACTACCCGACATATACCGAAAAACAATTTGCGGAATTCGAAAAAGCGGCGGCGCTTTTTGAGAAGGCGGGATTCAAAAATTTAGTGAAACACGCCTCGGCAACCGGCGGGACCCTCATTAGCAGCAAATATCATCTCAATGCGGTGCGCGTGGGCATAGGACTCTACGGCCTTTGGCCGTCGCGGGAGCTCGAGATGCAGCTAGGCGATAGGATTCACCTGGAGCCGATCTTGAGTTGGAAAGCGGTGGTGAGCGAAGTGAAATCGCTTAAGCCGGGGGACTACGTCGGCTATGATCTTGCCGAGCGCGTGAACAAAAAAACCAGAATGGCGGTGGTACCCATTGGCTATTGGCATGGGTTCCCGCGCTCGCTTTCGGGCGTGGGCGAAATGCTTCTAAGCGGTGGACGCGCAAAAGTACTCGGACGGGTTTCGATGGACCTCCTTGTGATCGACATCGGAAAATTAAAGGGCAGGCCCGGAGATGTACTCACGCTTATCGGCAAGAGCAAGGGAAGGGAAATGGGCGCCTATGAGGTTGCCCGGAGGGCGGGACTCATACACTATGAACTCTTAACGCGTCTCAACCCGCTTATCGAAAGGATATTAACTTAGATGCGAGCTATGCAGGAGTCATCTTTCGGCGGTCTCCACCCCCACACCTAAAGTGTCATAAAATTATTCCATAAAATTATTCGAACCACCATCAAGCTGGTAACGCTCATTTTATACCAATTTTAGGAACGAAGTTATTAAAAACAATGTATACACGTGACACCTTAGGTGTGGGGGTCCAGGAAAAGCGCAAACGGCGAAGAAAAATTATCATTCTTTTCTCGATCTTTTTCGGTCTTTATGCTGTCATCCTCGGCGGAAGCTGGATCATCATACGGTCAACTGTTTTTCGCATCCAGCACACAACGGTTACGGGAAATGATCAAACTTCGGATCAAGATATCGTCGATGCACTTAGGGCGCGCGCCCTCGTGGGCGGATGGGGCCCGATGAAGGCGCTCCTTAGCTTCAGGAATATGCTTGCGTGGCCGGACAAACTTGATGCGACCGGCCTTGCTCTTTTGCCCGCCGTAAAGAGCGTTACGGTTGAAAAGGACTATGGAACGAGAAGCCTGAACATAAAAGTTGAGGAGCGGAAGCCCTATGGGATCTGGTGCGTCGGGACGCCGGGCGGGGACGTTATCGAACCCGATCAAGTTCCCGGCGAATGCGCATGGTTCGATGACGGCGGCGTCGTCTTCCAGAAAGCCGTGGGGGCCGAGGGCAGCCTTATTTTCGCCGTCCATGATTATTCGCAACACAAGCTGAACTTGGGCGCAAAGGTGCTGCCGGAGGAATTTTTATCGGGCCTTTTTTCTATTTTCCAGGTGCTCAAAAAAAGCGACGTGAATACCCAGGAGGTCCGCCTGAACGACCTTGCACTCGAGGAGCTTGAAGTGCGGACCTACAACGGCCCGAAACTCTATTTCAGCCTGCGGTTTCCGGCTGATAATGATCTTGTCGCGCTCAATGATCTTTCCGCGAAGCCCGGCTTCGCGAAGCTCCAGTACCTCGATTTTCGCGTCGAGAACCGCGTCTATTACAAGTAGGGAGACTCTTTCCGCTGACTTGCGTTAACTAAGGATTAGGATATGGTGTATGGAGTTAATAGAAATGGGAGGAGCGGCATATGTCGGCAAATTTTCCGAAGAACGAAACGGAGAGGATCGAAAACGGAATTCTCCAAGAAATAGCGGTGCTGGAGAGAGCGGAGTATGACAAAGTTTATGCATTGCACCCCGATCTCAAGAAACGGCTTCTTGACCTCAAGGCCAGGGTTCACACAGCTTCCGATCGCGCCGGGCTTTTGCATGAGCTCTCCCGATTAACGGAGGGCGTGGACATGATCGGCTGACAGAGGGACGAAGGATTCGAACACCCCTGCATTAAAAACCGCGCAAGATGATCGCGCGGGTTTTTTATTGAAGCGTGCGGACGGCTTCTATTTTGAGCCGATCCGTGTTA
>JBGPNL010000088.1:0-4877 GCA_041487555.1 Minisyncoccia bacterium
CAAGGAGGCAACCGTGAATTCCGTTTCGAAAAACATCCTGCGGGTTTTCTTTGTTGTTCTCGCGCTTGGTGTTGTTGCAATGCATGCCCAAGCGAAATCCGATCCTCTTCGCAAAATTTACTCGAATTTGAAGGTTGGCATGACAATGCCCGAAACATTGGAACTTGCCACCAAATACTATCCGAACTGTAAATTGAAAGATACCGACATCTGGGATCACGAGCACGGAACAGAATCGATGTCGATCTTTTCGTGGATTTTGACCGTTGATTCATTTGAAATAGATGCACAACATGACTCCCTGGCGAGAGTAACGGTAAGGATTGATTTCGACAAAAAATCCCTCAGGGTAGTCAACGCGGTGTATGTCAGGGAAAAAAACAAGAAAGCAATACTGCGCGCACTAAAAACGGGGAAACCAACAAAGCCCGAGGAAAGACTGGCTTTGGTGGAAGATGGATATTACGCTCATTGAAGCGCTAAGACGACCAAGGGTCGTCTTTTTATTTATGAGCATAGTAGTTTATCTCAACTTTATTTTTATTTTAGATAAATTTTAACTGCGGGGTGTTATGGTGTAGAGATGCGAAAACACACATGCGTTCCGTTACTCCTACCCCTGCTTTTACTTGGTCTCCCGGTGCTCAGCCTCGCCTCATACCACTTTGGCGACTTTCGCGCGCGGCCGCCGATTCATGCATTCGGCAATGCATCGACAGCGCCGCAAGGCCTCACGCCCGACAATATTAAAAAGGTGTACGGCCTGCCCAAGAACGGCGGGCACGGCACGATCGCGATTATTGGCGCGTATGACGATCCGACGATCGAAAAAGATCTGAATGTTTTTAGCGCGCAATTCGGATTGCCCGATTGCACGACAAAAAATGGCTGTTTTGAAAAACACACGATATCAGCGGGCACGAGCGCAAATTCAGGCTGGTCATTCGAAACCTCGCTCGACGTCGAGTGGTCGCACGCCATAGCGCCCAAAGCAAAAATACTTTTAGTAGAAGCAAAAACGCCGAGCGGCGCGAATCTTTTGAAAGCGATCGACTACGCGCGCGGCCGGGCAGACGTCGTGGCAATTTCCATGAGCTGGGGCGGTGCGGAATTTGCGGACGAAGTCTCGCTCGAAAAACATTTCGTAAGCGACCATGATATTACGTTCTTCGCCTCTTCGGGCGACAATGGCGCGGGCGCCTTATGGCCCGCGGCATCACCGAATGTGGTCGCGGTCGGCGGGACCACAATCACTTTTTCTTCGACGGGAGCCTTCTCCTCCGAAAAAGCGTGGAATGGTTCGGGCGGTGGCGTAAGCGCGTATGAAAAAGAACCCGCATATCAGGCCGCGTATTCGATTCCTCGGGCGAACGGCTTCCGCGCGATCCCCGATGTGGCATATGATGCCGATCCGCAATCGGGTTTCTCGGTGTATAAAAGTCCGGCATCAAAATCTTCCGCTAAGGCCTGGTACGTTTTCGGCGGCACGTCGGCAGGCGCGCCACAGTGGGCGGCGATCAGATCCCTCGGACTTTCGGCTGCGAACGAAAAATTTTATGCCGACAAGGCATCGGACGCGAATGGCGCGTTCTTCCGCGACATCGTGAGCGGCACGAACGGCACCTGCGTCTACTACTGTATAGCGCGCAAGCACTATGATTACGTGACCGGCCTCGGCAGTCCCCTTACCGAGAATTTTTAATCAAAAGCGTCATGCTGGGCTTAGCGAAGCATCTCTATGTGATTTTTCATGAAAGCGCGCATGGAGATTCTTCGGCCGTGCCTCAGAATGACGGCCAAGTGGCTTCTAAATAGTTTTATTTGCTATAGTTATCTGTAGATAGTTTATATCCGTATCCAAGGAGACCGACCGTGATGCTTCGCCTCGCGAAGTACCCGATTTTTTTGGCTTTCATAATGCTCTTGATCCTGATCGCCTCACCGCAGATCGTCCGCGCCGATGACGACAAGACCAAAACTTCCACGGCCCCCCAGGCCGCTGCCGACCCATGGGCATTCAAAGACCGATATCACCATTTCGCATTCGAAACCGGATTCGCGAAAGAGATAAAACTCAACGCCGCGCAAAATTCGAACGTGGAAATGGTCTTCTTTCGCCCGCAATATATTCTCCGCCTGTACGATCCACCAAAAAGCCCGATATATCGGCTTGACCTCGTGAGCGAAGGAACATTTGTTTTATCGGTTCGCCCGCACGTTGCGGGAGTGTATGGAATGAATGAAATATTGCGCACGAACCTCAGGCCGTTTGGACGCACAAAACGGACTATGCTCTATCTCGATGCCGGCGCCGGGATCAACCGCTTCAACCTCAAAGTTCCGCGGGAGCTCACGGGAAAATTCCAATTCTCGCTTCAAGTCGGCGTTGGGCTTGCATATCGTCCCAGCGGAAAACCCTTTGCCTACAGCATCGAAGCCTCGGCATATCATTATTCCGATAATGGCATGCAGCGGCCGAACCAAGGCGTGAACGAAGTGCGCATCTCCATCGGCATTCATCTCTTGCCGAAAAAATAAAAATAAGGCCCGACGAAATCTGTCGGGTCTTTTATTTTTTATTGGGAAGAGCTCGCCGCCTTTGCACCTGGCATCGGCCCTTCTTGGTAGCCATCGTGCACCTGGCGCAGCTTTTTGGTCAGCCACACATCCTTCGACTTCTTGATCTCGATCTCCGCGGCGCACCAGGGACAATACTGAATCGGCTTTTCGCCGACGAGGAGCTTCAATTCGCCGCCCCGATGCAAAAGATTCAAACCGCTAGGCCCGGCATTGAAGAAATTGCTGTCGCCGAAGTTCGCCCGCTTGTTGTTTCCCGAGCCGAAAAACATCTGCTCAAAATCATTGCAGCATGTTTCTAGCCCGTCGAATGCGTCGCCGTAGCAAAGCATGGCAGTTACCCACCCCCTTTTGTAATTGATCACGCACTTCCGCTCTTCCGGCATATATCCTCCCCTTGTAATAACTGCAAACTTTCTATATTTAAGCATGCCCAATTTATACCGTCAAATATGGGAAAATCGGCATTTTCGGGCTTGGAAAAGGGACAGCTTCGTGCTAAAATGAGAGGATAATTATGGCTAAAAAAGAAGATAAAAAGAAGCTCGAAAAGTCAGCAGCTCCTTCGTATGACGCGAAGGACATTTATGTTTTGGAGGGCCTTGAGCCTGTTCGCAAGCGCCCCGGCATGTACATCGGCTCGACGGGCACGGATGGCTTACACCACCTCGTCTGGGAAGTGTTCGACAACTCGATCGACGAAGCGATGGCGGGATACGCGAAAAATATCACCGTTGAACTGCTGCCCGACAATAAAGTTTCGGTTATCGACGACGGCCGCGGCATCCCCGTCGACATTCATAAGCAGACAAAAGTCTCGGCACTCGAAACGGTTTTGACCACGCTCCATGCCGGAGGAAAATTCGGCGGCGATTCGTATAAGGTTTCGGGCGGTTTGCACGGCGTGGGCGTCTCCGTCGTAAATGCCTTGTCCGACTGGCTCCGCGTCGAAGTTTCGCGCGATGGCGGGCTCTACATGCAGGAATATAAGCGCGGTAAACCCGGAGCAAAAGTAAAAAAGATCGGCACCTCGAAACACACCGGGACGAAAGTCATTTTTTCCCCTGACCCCGAAATTTTTGCGGAGATCAGTTTCAACTATAAACGGATACTCGACCACTTGCGCCAGCAGGCATTCCTCACGAAGAGCGTACGCATCAATGTGTTCGACAAGCGCGGGAAAGTTCCCACGGCACACGGATTTTATTTCGAGGGCGGGCTGCTCTCGTTCGTGAAATACGTGGCCTCAGGCAGAAAACCGCTGCAGGAAGATATTTTTCATGTCCAGAAAGAACATGAAAAAATAGAAGTGGAAACGGCGTTCCTTTATATCGACGACACGCGGGCCGAGGAATTGAGTTTCGCGAATAATATTTATACGCCGGATGGCGGCATGCACCTCACGGGATTTAGAACCGCGCTCACGCGAAATTTGAACAGCTACGCCAGGGCGGAGGGATATTTAAAAGAAAAAGATGAGAACCTGATCAGCGACGACACGCGCGAAGGGCTCGTCGCGATCGTCTCGGTAAAGCTCCGCGAGCCGCAATTTGAGGGACAAACGAAGGCCCGCCTCGGAAATCCCCCGGCCCGCACCGCAGTAGAAGCGGTAGTGAACGAAGCCCTCAAAGAATTTTTAGAGAAACGCCCGAGCGAAGCCCGGCAGATCATCCAAAAAGTACTCCTCACCGCGAAGGCAAGACAGGCCGCAAAAGCCGCGAAGGAAACAGTGCTCCGCAAAGGCGCATTCGAAGGACTCACGCTTCCCGGAAAACTCGCGGACTGCATCTCGCGCGACCCCGCACTCTCGGAACTATTCATCGTCGAGGGCGATTCCGCCGGCGGCTCGGCAAAACAGGGCCGCGACCGGCATACGCAGGCGATACTCCCCTTGCGCGGAAAGCCATTGAACGTCGAGAAGGCGCGGCTCGACAAGATGCTCGCGAACGTCGAAGTTCGCTCGCTCGTCGTTGCGATCGGCACCGCGATCGGCGAAGAATTTGACCTTGCAAAGCTCCGCTATCATAAGATCGTTCTTATGAGCGATGCGGACGTCGATGGCGCGCACATCCGCACACTTCTCCTTACGCTCTTTTTTCGCCACTTCCGGAAAGTAGTGGACGGCGGATATATTTATATCGCGCAGCCCCCGCTTTATAGGGTCCAATCGGGAAAAGATATTCGCTATGCGTTCAACGATAACGAAAAGGATAAGCTTGTAGCGGAGATGCTCAAAAATAAACCGGCGGCGAAAAAAGCCGCAGCGGCAAAGGCGGTGAAAAAAACCGATGAAGAAAAAG
>JBGPNL010000089.1:0-4821 GCA_041487555.1 Minisyncoccia bacterium
TCGATCGGCGTGCTTGATGCAAAAACAAAGCTCAGCTCCCCCGCGGTATTCCGAAAAGGAGACTGGCCGATCGCGTCCCCAAGCGCCATCGCCTGGGTGAATGTGTGACTGCGAAGACGCTTATACTCCGTTATTCCATTCACCCAAGTGACCTCATATTGATATCCGTACGTCGGGACCGCGAGCATGATCTTTTTTCGGCTGATCGTTTTTACGGTAAGATCAAGCACTTTTTTTACCCAATCCGGGTCCGCGACTGGCGCGTAGAAAGCGCCGTTCCCTTTTTGCGCATCGAGCTTCAGATCGATCACGCCCTGGTCGTACGCCATAATGCGTACTTCGTCGCAATAGGTATTGATCGCCGCATAATCGTTCGCATATTGATGCACGGCGGTTACCGCATCGCCGGTATATTGCGAACTTGCCGGCGTGCGCGCTTCGATCGTGCAGCTCAAGATTTTTCCCTTCGGATGAAGCCGCTGAGCAAGCCCTTTAAGAAATAAATTGAAATAGGGCTTCTCCGCGGACGGCTTGTCTTCGTAATCAATATCAACGCCGTCGAAATTTTGCGCCTTCACCAGCGCGGCGATAATATCTTCGTGTTTCTGCCGACGCTTCGTATTCGAAAGCAGCGCCATGCTTTGGTCGCCGTAGAGCAGGGCGATCGTGGGAATGATCTTTACATGGAGCGATCGCGCGGCGGAAAACCACGCGGGCCAAAACCCTTCGGCGATCTTCAGGCTGTCGATAAGCGTGCCATCGGCGCGCACTTCATACGAAAACGGGCTTATCTCCGAAAATTTATCGAGGTTCAGGGCGATCTCCTGCGCTCCCGTCTGTTTTTTCCAGAACGGCAGCCAGGCAGCGTATTTAAAGGTCGCGGCGGAGACGAAGAAGGGGGATATGGAAATCCCCAAAAAAGCGAGCGCTATGGTTGTTTTAAAAAAGCGCTTCATTTCAAGCGTAGTATAGCACGAAAATGGGATTTGACAAATTTACGATTATTTGTTAACATATGGTCAGTACCTATCCTCAATGACGAGGTGATGGAAGATGGGCTACAAACTGGCAATAATCGCTTTCGCGATGTGCATTATCGGTACGACCGCATACGACACATGGTTCGTTGCGTCGGGATTTCTGGGCAAGAGCAGTTATCTGCCGGGGATCTATCCGTCGGCCTGCATTATTTTCTTCATTCTCTTTAGAATCGGCGTCCGTATTGCAAGGAAAGCCGATCTCTGCAGGGCTTCGAAGTAATGGCCCAACCTGTCATTTCTTCTCCAGCGCCGCCTTGATTTATTCGAGCAACGGCGCTTTTTGTTACCAAATCGCCTTGAAAAGGGGATCGGGAGGTATTGCTCCGGAAACCGGCTCCAATTGACAAAACAATCCGAATCGACTATACTTACCCCAAATAAAACTGATACCCCGAAAGGGGCTTTTTTGTTGGAAATACCTATGTTTTCAATGCTTTTATCGGGCCTCATAATCGTCTCCGGACTCCAGTCCGGGCATATTGGCGTGCTCACCACAAGTTCGCAATCTTCGCTTCCCGCATCGTCCGAAGTGATCTCCGGCACGACAGTTCCCGACATATCAGTGCCCAAAACCTATACCGTGCAGATAACGGCATATTCTTCGACCGCAGACCAGACAGATGACACTCCTTTCGTCGGCGCAGCGGGATACCGGGTGCACGACGGCATAGTCGCGGCCAACTTTCTGCCATTCGGAACGAAACTCACCATTCCAAGCCTTTTCGGAAACAAAATATTTACCGTCGAGGATCGCATGAATAGACGCATGAAAAACGGCGTGGATATCTGGATGGCGACGCGAGGAAAGGCATTACGATTCGGCGTGATCAAGGCGGAAATCGTTCTCATAAGTGAATCGCAAGATACGCAGCTCGCCGAAAAATAAAAAGCCGACCTTAATCAAAGATCGGCGTAAATCCGATGCTCTCGGCTTTTTCCCGAAGAAGGTCGTGAACGGAGACGTTATATTGCCTGCAGCAGGCTTCGGCGGCTTCACGATTGTGCACCCGCACGGTTTTCGAAAGGATGGCGGCAAGTCCCGCATCTCCCATGATCTTTTTCTCGCGGATGTCGTAAGCGATCGAATGGATGGTAAACGGCGTGCAACCAAGCACGTTCCCGATATTAAAAGCGAGGCCTTTATTCCGGATAAACCGGTGGCTGTGCTCATCGATGAAATCCATCGAAATACTTCCCTTGACGAGTTTCAGCCCGCCGAAAGAATTCGATCTCCCGTTCCAGCCCGGCGGAACGGCGAGCGGCTTCCGCAATCTTTCGAATAGAAAGTCGTAATCGCAACAGGTCGAAGGCGTACCGTAATAATGTTCGATCAAATTGCGATAGACCGCGCCGCCGATAAGCCAAAGATTCTCTTTCGCCGAATTCATGATCGCCGCTGTCCAGACCTCGAAAAGGATGTCCTTCGTCAAGAAGTACGAATCGGGCCATTTGCCTTGTTCCATGAAGCGCTCCCGCTTTGAGATTCTGCCTGCAATATACAACCTAAATAGGTAAAAGTCGATACCTTTCCGATACACCCAAATAATTCTATACTGCTCACATGGAGCCCACCCCAAAACCGCTCTTCCCCATGCGGATCAATAGGTATCTCGCCCTCAAGAAACACTCCACGCGGAGAGGCGCGGATGAGCTTATCGAGAAGAAGCAGGTGTTTATCAACGGGCGGCTCGCCGTTTTGGGCGATAAAGTTCAGGAAACGGACGTCGTTGAGGTAAAATTCCGCGGGAAACCGACGCCGCAGATCTACATCGCCTATAACAAACCTGCGGGAATCGCGGCGGGCATTATCGACGAAGCAAACGAGCAATCGGAATTCCCCAAAGGCACTTTCCCTGTAGGCGCGCCGGATCGCGATGCGCATGGGCTCGTCATCTTCACGAACGACGGCCGCATTACCGACCGCTTGCTTTCGCCGGCGTATTTCCACGAGAAAGAATACGTCGTAACCACAAGAAAACCGCTCCGTTCGAGCTTTAAAGAAAAAATGGAGGCGGGGTTAAAGATCGAGAATGAGATGACGAAGCCTTGCAAGGTGAAGATCCTCGACGCAGATAAGTTCCAAGTAATCCTCACGGACGAAAAACGGCACCAGGTGCGGCGCATGTGCGTAACGCTCTTTCAGGAAGTAAAAGATATGCAATGCGTGCGAATCATGACCGTCGTCTTGGGAAGCCTAAAAGAAGGGCATCAGCGCCAGATCAGGGGCGACGAACTGAAGGCATTTCTCGAATCGCTGAAGCTTTAGGCTATCGTGCCCCGTGTTGTCATCCCCGCGCCTGCCCGCCTCCGGAGGGAAGGCGTGGATCCGGGTTTGTCATTCTGAGTTCCGCCTAGCGGGACGAAGAATCTCCGTGCCATTCATCATGCCTTATTTTATTGGGTGCTATGCTATAGCATAGCACCAAGACAAATTCTCGTGCTTCATGTATACACTAAGCTACTCTTTATTTTAGGATTTCGTTTGAGAGGTCGTCTATTCCGATCTTCTTTTCCGCGGAGCAGGGGAGGAGCTTATGCTTTCCTATCAAACGTTGCAGTTCTTTGATCTGCTCGTCGTATGCCGACTTCTTGAGCTTGTCTACCTTATTCGCCACGATAACGATATCTTTCTCGTGCTCTTCGAGGCTTTTTATGGTTTCGAGGTCGTCTTCGGTTGGGCCGACAAGCGCGTCTATAATAAGCACCACTTTTTTCTGGACGTAGGGCGATTCGAACAAATACCAAAAGATCAGTTTCTGGAGCTTCTCGCGCGCTTCGTGTGACATCTTGGCATATCCGTATCCCGGCAAGTCTATTAGGTGCAGATTGTGATTGATCAAAAAAATATTCAACTGCTGGGTGCGGCCGGGAAAAGAGCTCGTTCGCGCTAGGTCCTTAACGCCCGTGAGGGCATTGATAACGCTCGATTTGCCGACATTCGAGCGGCCAATGAAAGCCACCTGGGGAATCGGGCTTTCCAAAAGCTCGCTTGTGCCCGTAACGCCACCTACAAATTTTGCTGAGGTTATTTTCATCTATAGAATCATAGCGGGTCTAGGGCAAGAATGATAGAATGAAACATATGAAACTAGATAGCATGGAAAGGCAGCCGATAGGAGCTTATTACGCCCCGATATTAAAAATGTGCTTGGTTTTTTTAATTATATCATCACTTTTTGGGATTTTAGCTAAAAATTTTTATGTTTTTATTGCGTTTGCATTTTTATTTTTCTGCATAGGGGTAGGGGAGGCAATTTATTTAAAATTAGATTACAACAATTACCGATATAGTATTTCTCAAGAGAAAGTTACTATTGAAAGAGGAATTTTCTCTAAAGATACTATCGCGACACTCTTCAATTTAGTTAAAGATGTAAATGTTAATGAACCTATTTTGTTACGAGCTTTTGGTTTAGCTAAGATACAATTTTCAGACTCATTGGGATATCTAGAAATTGTACTCTCGAAAGAAGATGCTATCTCGCTCCAAAATATGATAACCGCGAAAATGTCAGTTAATCGAGTGGGGATAATGGATCAGAAAACCGGCTAGACCGAAAAAGGGCACCTATCACTACTTACTCGTCAATCGCTTATTTTGGTTCGTTTTTTGAAAGGAACTATAGTCAAGAAATCTTTAGTTTCGAGAGGAGTATCGTTGCTAGTTATCCCAATTATTAACTTGTTTAACGGCATTCCATCCAGATCAACATAAACAGTACGACCATTTTTTACTTGTATATCGGGGTCGAAAAACCCTTTTCCTTCTATTCCCAAAAAA
>JBGPNL010000090.1:0-4717 GCA_041487555.1 Minisyncoccia bacterium
AACGAATAGTAGGCAAGGAATAAAAGCGTGATCTGGAAGGCGAGACGCGCATATTGCCGCTTGAGCGATTCGTTCGCGATGAAGGCGGCGGCGAGGATGAAGAGGAACGGCCAGTTCGTCGCAAGCGTGCCGCTGCGGAAATAGAAGACGAGGTAGGTCGAAAGGATGCCTCCAAAAAAGAATTGCATCACGTTCACGAGCCAGAAACGCAGCTTGTGCGGATCCGCCTCCGGGAGCACGCCGCTCTCATCGGGCTTATTTTCCAAAAGATTTATCCAAATGGCGCAGACGGTAACAATCATAAGGTGTCCCACGACCCAGACGTTATCCCAGAACAGATCGACGCGCCGCAAAGTGAACGCGTCGAAAACGAACCCGCCGATGAGCGAGAGGGAAGAAATGGGCCTTTCAAAACGGGCATACCAGCTTGCCATGTGCGACCGAGCGCGAGCGATGGAAGTACTGAGCTCAGCGGAGCGAATGTGCGACCGAGCGCGAGCGATGGAAGTACTGAGCTCAGCGGAGCGAATGTGCGACCGAGCGCGAGCGATGGAAGTGCCGATCTCGGCAGAACGAACACGCGCCCGGGCAAGTATATTTTTCTTGTGATTCGAAGGAGGCATCAAGTTCAGGATTCGTACGTCCGTCTTGGCCAGCGGGAGCGGGAATACGATTCGATCTCGCTGAGCTTCAGGGAAGTTGAAATATTTCCCGTCCTCATATAGAACTGTTCGTTGTTGTCTGCTTTCAGATAGACGGGCCGCGGGCTCGCGAGCACCTGCACGACGCAAAGATCATGCGCGTCCAGCTTATGAAACCAGAGCTTGATCAAATTGCGGAATTCGGGACCGATCATGCTGTTAAACGCCTGCGTGAAATGATTTTCGAAACCGTCCACATCTTTTCTCTGGAGCGTCCGGTAGTCATTCTCAAGGCCCAAGGGCACGCGGGCGTCATTTACGCCCAACACCAAATGCCCGCCTTTGGAATTTAAAAAGGCGGCGACGGTTTTCATCGCAGCCTTCTCGACATCGCGGCTTGCCTGGCCGATCTTATGGTCGAATCGCAAGGAGGATTTGAATTCCAGCTTGTCGTGCTCGTTCTCCGAAAGCAGCCGTTCCACGTCGGGCTCGCGTTCGAAAGGATTTTCATGCGAGTAATTTCCGTGCTTTGCAAGACGCACTATATTCTCCGGCCGCGAGACATGGGCGAGATCAAGTGAAGATGCGCCAGTCTTTGCCTTGATCGAGCCATAGTGGAATAATTTTCCCAAAAAATCGGATGAAACCTCGAAGGTCGTGGAATCATCAATCGGCAATGTCGTTTCCTTTTTCAGGAATACCCCGCGCGCATAGGTGATCGAACCGGAACGGAAAGTGTAATATTCGTAATACCAAGAAAGAAAAGCGTAGACGGTTACCGCGAATTGCGCGCCGGAAAGGAACAATATTTTTGCGGCTTGATAGGAAAGGAAATTGGAAAAGGAGAGCTGGGTATAGAATTCGTATTTTGCGTTGCCGAGCCATGCCGCGCCAAGGTAAAGCAAGAATCCCGCAGCCTCAATAACTGCGAATTTCCACATAAGCACCGCAGGACTTCGCTTGATCAACGTCTCATTACCCATAGTTGAAGATATGATTCAGCCTACCATTGGATTTTAAGGCACACAAGGAATGCGGCGGCTACAACACTGGGCTGTTTCGGCCGGAAACTATTTTCCCCTCTTCGGCGTTTTCGAAAGCGTATCTACGAACTGGCGGAGGCGCTCAAGTGCTTGCGGGCGATGCGCAATCAAGCAATTTTTTGCGCCTTCCTCAGCTGCCCACCATTCATCTTCCAATTCGTCCCGGATTGATTCGTCAAATTGATCAAGGCGATAATTTTCTAACTCGCCCAAGAGTTGCTCGATCTGACCCTCTACATTATTTTCCTGACTTGGTAGCTTCTCCATGTGTTTGGATTATAGCATATAGTTTGATCGTTCCAAAATAACGCCTTATGTCTTATCCTGACCCGATTGTTTTTTCATCATCCGACGGGCTTCGGCGCGAAGTCCGGTAAAAAATATCCAGGCTAAGGTGAGCAAAGAAACGGCCGCACCCCAAAAACCGAAACGGCTGAGCAAAAGAGAAAGATGGCTGCCGCGCTTTAAAATTTCGACGCCCGTTACATATATCACCTCACAAGCGCCATTTCCCGTATCATCTCTTGTCGTGCTCGTGTGGCGCTCGTAGAGCTTACTCCCGTTTTGCGAACTCACTTCATAATCCGTAAGCAATCCTTTGATATGAATTTGGTCTCCTATCTGGACATCTTTTATCAGGCGGGCAATTTCCTGAGTTTGCGGAATCAGGTGATTGTTCGAAACGAAAGAATTTTGAAATGGTGGCGGGATGTATCCCGACCAACGCCAGAAGCAGGTAAATTCTCCGCTCGAAAAATCCAAGGCGCGATAGGAGCCGTTCGTAATATTTTTACCCCACACGACGCAAATATCTTTTATATTGCCCGGGTCGTCTTTATGCGTAATATCGACCGGATTGTCAGGATCGTAGAGCGATACCACGAGCCCATAGAGATCGTAACTATAATGCGGCGTAAGCGTATAGGTATATTTTTTAATACCGAAGGAGATCGGGTTTGTGGCGACCGCTTCCTGTATCGGCTGGCTATTGAACATCTCGGGAAGCACCGAAGCGGGATCGGGAAGGGATAGTTTGGGAGCAAATGACGCCGCGTAGGCAAGAAGCGAAAGAATCAAAACGGTCTTCAATACTTGCCGAACGTACCTCATTATGCCTATTTTTTCTGCCACAAGAGAATGAAGTTCAATGCCAAAAGGGCAACAAGGCTGCCGAGAGAAAATGCCTCAACGCGGCCGACATTTCGGGATCCTTCATCAATGCCGTTGTAGACAATCCACAGCACGAAGAGGGCGTTTCCGCAAAGCGCGAGGTATCTAAGCGATCTCATTACTATTAAGTGTAGCAAATAACGTTTTGGGAATGGTATGATAAAAAATCTACGAGGCAATAATGCCCAAGGTCGATATATAAAATAAATTAGGATCAAATATAAAAATGAAGCAACTGACGTGCGCTCAAATGGGAGGACCCGCGACGTGCAACGCGATGATCTCCGGGAATACGCCGGAGGAGATGATCGCGAATGGCATGAAACATTTGAACGAGGCCCATCCTGATATGATAGAAGGCATGAAAACCATGCCGAAGGAGATGGGCGACAAATGGATGGCGGAGTTTCGGAAAACATGGACCGCTACTCCCGACAAGTAAACGAGGTTAGGTGAAAAAAACCGCCGAATCAATCGGCGGTTTTTCGTTCATCGGCTTTTTTCCGTTAAATTTAACTTCTTTCGACGGCTCCAACTTTTTATCTCCGCCTCGCGTTTCAGGGCTTCCGAGCGGGTCCCGCACTTCTCAGTATAAATTATTTTCCGCGGTGTGTGCGACCGGGTATAGCTGCCGCCCGTTCCTGCCTGGTGCTCCTTGAATCTCCGTTTAACATCCGTCGTGATACCCGTATACAAGCTGCCGTCCGCGCACTGAAGTATATAGAGGTAGTACACTATTTTACCAGTTTCATCATTTCCCGCGTGAACGCGGAGAGGTCCATGGGCCAGCGGGAGGTTACGAGGTTCCCGTCCACGACGACATCCTTATCTTCCCAGATGCCCCCGGCATTTTTCACATCTTCCGGAACGCCGTCATGCCAGTACGAGGTAAGATGCCTGCCCTTCACGACGCCGGCGGACGCGAGCGTCCATGGCCCGTGGCAGATCGAAGCGACGGGTTTGTTTTTCGCAAAAAATGATTTTGTGATCTTGAGCGCCTTGTCCATTTTCCGGACAGTCGCGGGAGCGCCGTCGGGAAATCCGCCCGGAATGAGAAGTAAATCGTATTCATCGGCATTCACCGTATCGATCGTTATCGTGGGATGGAGCGTGTATCCGTTCTCTCCGTGGATGATGTCCATGGTGGGGGAGGCGATATCCACGTGCCATCCGGCCTCAAGCAGCCGGAATACCGGAACATAGACTTCCATATCCTCGAATTTGTTCGCCGTTAAGACAACCGCTTTCCGTTGCCCCTTTTTTCCCGTTGGCTGGATTATCTCGCCAAATTCGCTCATAGTTTATATCTTCACTTTAGCAAAATCGACGCCCTTCGGACAGGCCGCACATTTACTCATAGGATTATTCTCGTCTTACTGGCCTCCTCGGGCTCGGTTTTTTAAAAGTCGTTACCCCACGTAGCTCCCAGAGGATATCCTGATTTTACCAAAACGATGCTCCTCGGACGGGTCGTTTTGGAACAAATGGAACAGTACAGGATGTTCCAAAAGTGGATACGGCACTCAGCGTTAGGCGTTCCAATGGAAGATTTGCTAAAATAAATTTATGACTTCATACAAACATACCCAAATTGGATATCTGATGCTGGTTGTTACGCTGGCCGTGCTCACGCTTTTCGCGTGGGTGTATAGTACGGCCTCGGCCGAGCCTCCCTCGGTCGACTCCGGCCCAAATTTTGCCGTTTCTGCCATAATGGTATTAATTCTGTTTATTCTTGCATCGTTTGCAACGCTCACAGTATCCATTGATGAAAACTATCTTCGGATCAAATTTGGCTATGGAATTTTCGCCAGGATGTTTCCGCTTAAAGAGATTGCTTCAGTTCAAGCAGTAAAAAATCGT
>JBGPNL010000091.1:0-4709 GCA_041487555.1 Minisyncoccia bacterium
GGTAATAATTAACGACCACGCGAGATACTCCGCCAACTCTCTTTTGTTTATAAATAATTCATTCATAGATTCATTTTATCATTTCTACCGCAGGAACAAGTCCGACTTATCCACAGGGTGTGTGTCAACCCGCTCTAGCTTCCCTTTCTGAGGGACGGGTCGCTTCGTGCTCGAAACGCCCTCATTCTCACTGCCTTCGCAGTTCCGAAAAGCCCTCGGAAAGGGAAGCCTCCGCTATAAGGGGACTGGAATAGCCTATTTTATTTCCCCGGGTGGAGGTTTTTCATTGCGCCGGCTTAATAAGGAGCGCGGGGGGTGCAACGGAAAACCGGAGCCTAGTTACCCCCAACACCACCAACCTGGCCCTGGATCTCAAGCGTCCTGCCTTCCCTAAATAGCTGCCAGGAATAGAGGGTAAACCAAAGCGCCGCAAGTGCGAAGATGGGAATGAGTATCGCGAGGAACCATTTGAACTTCCTCAGAAATACGACCCGCCCGATCGGAAATTTACTTTTCCGGGGAGCCGCGGTTGGCGCCTCCGCTCCCCTGTTCCTTAGATCCAGGACACCGCCGACGCTTTGACGCGGTGCTTCCCTACTATAATAAGGCGCCTTTACGCTCTTTTGCGGATTCACGTTACCCGGCAACTGCCCCGTGATCGCGAAAAGCGAGCGGCGCACGTACCAGCGCACAATGAGAATGATGATAAAGACGAGCAATGCCGATCCGCCAAGAACACCCGCCGTTTCCCAAACCGGAATGACCCAGAAAGAGATCGTCTCAGAAACATTTTGCCGGTTGGTATCTCCATACGCGAGCGTCGCGACCGCGGTGTATCTTCCGATGGAGGCGAGTCCTTTTTCTCCCTGCCAGCTAAAATCGAATTTGCGAATGCTTTTCGGCAGAACGTTCCCGAACGCACTATCATTGTTAACCGGGATGCGCCCCCGTTCTTTCCCCCACATATCGTAGATCGCGATGTCCCCTTCGGGATGAAGATGCACGTTTCCTTTATTCTCAAAACGCAACGAAAGATGCACGGACGGACTTGCATAAAAAGTGCGATCCGCGGAAAACTCACGGATGTCGCCCGACTCCTGCACATCTCCCGCGACACGCACGAAAAAGAGCGATGAAATATAGCTGGCAACGCTGAGCGCCGAGCCTTGCGGAGTGTTCGGTGCTTTGGTCCCCACAAGGATTGCCGCGTAATGCCCGCCGGGCGAAGCATCCTTCGGCACTTGAAGCGTAAAAGAAATTTCCTGGCTCTCTCCTTTCGGAATGACGAAATCGGTCCCCGATGGGAATTTGATCCATGAAGCCAGAGAATCTACCGTATCCCCCGTTACGGGAATCGGAACAAACCTCCCGTGCCCCGCTTCATCCGTCGCTTCGAAATTGCTTACCGTCGCGGTGATAGGCAGATCCGCAGGATTCGTGTTCACGACTTTAAGCGAACTCGAGAAAAATTCTCCGGGCGAAAGATTGATCTGAAAGAAAGGCGGCGTAATCGTGAGCGTGAGCGTATTTTGGGCGCGCACAGAAAATACAGGGAGTAGGTAGTAGGCAGTAGCGAGTAGAAAATAAAAACCGACGACAATCGTTTTTCCTCTTTTTTTAAAATATTTTGTGCGCATGGCTTTTTTATTACTCGCTATTCCCTACTCGCTACTTACTGTTTCTGGGCTGCCGCAGGTCCACGACATGCGGAAACTCCTCTGCATGCAGGCCGCCAATCGCTCCTCTATGAGCGGCGGGCAAAACGGCGACTGGCGCATGGCCATATCGCCGATGCAGCCACAAGGCCCCGCCCATGCATACTATAAAGAGCACGGCGGCGAGAAGCGCCACTTCCTTCCATGGCAAAACCCAGAAGAAAATGGTGTCCTGAATCCGCGCCGGCTCTCCCGCTCCGTAGCTCAGCGAAAGCAATGCCCGGTATTGTCCGAGTCCGCCGGATCCCGTCCACATATTTGAAAAATCTTTTACCGCAGCCGGGTCGATGGCAGTCCCGGAAGCATTCGCCGGAATATCCGCCACTTCCTTACCCTTGTTGTCGTAGATGAGAATTTCCCCTGTCGGTGCCTGTGGACGGTTGCCGCCGTTCTCGAGTTCAAACGAAAAAGAAGCGGGCAATCCCCAAAATATTTTTTTGGCCGGAAGGAATTTCTTGAGCTGAATATTTTCTTTGATGTCGTCCTGCACCTCGACATTTATCGCGGCTGAGGGCGCATCGGCAAGGTGCTGCTCGGCCTCATAACGGCTCGAACCGGCGGGGAAAAGTATGATGGCATGATACATTCCCGGCTTTGCCGTAAGATTCACGCGGATCGTGAGCGGAACCGCCCTCGATTCTCCCGGTGCGAGCTCGATCATCCCGCGCGTAAATTCGATCCAGTTTGCTAAGGACGATGAGAGATCGGCTTGCGACGGATCGATAAACGATTCCGTGCCGTTTTGGACGGCAATATTATCCACTACCGGATACAGATCGAGTTGATGCGTATCGTGGTTCGTAATCGTGATCGATCCGTTATCTATAATGTCCCGCGCTTTCGCCTTGTAATCGAGGATCGCGGGCGTGACGGAAACCGAGGCAGCATGGGCGGGAATGGAATAAAGAATAAAGAATAAAGAATAAAGCAGTAAGAAAATAAAACCCGGACGATATTTGCCCTTATATTTTACTATTCGATTTTTTATTTTTCCGTTATTCATAATTCATTATTCGTTATTCATCAAAATACAGGCACTACTATATAACTGAGCGAACTTTGATAGCTGCCGGAATCCTGGGCGCTGCGCGCAAGCGCCCGGAGCACGATATCGGTCGTGCTGCTTGTAACTGGCCCGCCGCTGTATGCAATCTCGGCGCTTGAGGTCGTAAATCTGGCATACGAATCATCGGGCGCGAACCGCGTTGATCCGCCCGAGAGCACCGAGGCATTCGTATGATACCCGTAGCATCCGGTCGAGGTCGAAGTGCATGCGGAGTTCCAGCCGAGTGGCGTCGCGTTCGTGGAAACGACCGGCGGAATTTCCGAACCGCCTTGGTTTAAAAGCCCCTGGCCCTGGAAGGCGAAGATCTGATATCCCTGCGTTGCATTCGTCGTGACGAGGAGGCGCTGCGCCGCTTTTGCATCGCCGCCGAACGCAAGCGTTCCGAAAGAAATATCGGTAGGGGTGGTTGTGGCGCTCGTCACAATGCCGCTCGTCGAAGTGCTCGCGGGCAAGCCGCTCACGGAAAACGTAAGTATCGTTCCACCGGCGGCGAGGCTCGGATACGTAGCCCCGGTGTTCAGCGGCACGGGCGAACCGTTCACCGTATCATACGCGCGGAAAAAATAGGTCGCGTTCGCGCGCGCGCCCGCCTGCTTCAAGGTAAATTCATATTCCGTCGCCGCATTCACATTTTGCGTGGAAGTAGAAACGGAGGTGCCCGATTCGTTATGCGTACCGCAGCCATCGCCGACGCCGCCGGAGCAAGTATCCGCATCGCTCAATACCTTTGTGGAAATGATCCCATTATCCACGCCCGCTCCGTCCGCATAACACCACGTGGAAACACCGAGACAGCTCCCCGATTCGACGACATCAAACACGCCCTGTGAAAAATCGGAATATTCGGAAAATTGCAGTTTGAATTTCACGCCGTCCAAACCTACTCCGGCAGTTTCTTTTATCGTGAGGCGCAATTTGATGATGTTCTGATCCTTAATATCCGTCGGCGAAACGTTCTCGTTCGCGAGTGGCGTCACGGGCGTCTCATTTGTTTCATCGTCATAAAAACGCCAATTCTGCGATGCCGGGCTGAAATTGGAACCAAGCGGCCCCGTCTGAGAAGTGAAACTCGTGCTGCTAGACTCACCAGAACTCACATCGAAACCAGAGCCGACTTGCTGGAAGTCCGTCGAGGTCGAAAATCCGCCGAGGGTGCCGACCTCCGTGTCTTTGATCACGAAGTTCGTGCTCGAAGCAACGTCGGCGCGAGCAAAGGAAAGGAAGCAAGAAGCAAGAAGCAAGAAGCAAGCGTGAGCGAGTAGCGAGTAGCGAGTAGCGAGTAGCGACAAAAACCAAAGGACATTACTCCTTTCCTTTTCCGCCGCTTGTATTTTTTTGATTTCTTTCATAATTTTTTACTACTCCCTACTCCCTACTCCCTACTTGCTGCTTTCGATAGTCTTTACAAGCGCGCTGTCTTCGCGAAGCCCTTCCCAGAAAAGCACCTGATTCATCGGGATGTGCATTTCGGACTTCGGCCCGTGGATCTCTTGGCCGAGCTTCACCACCTGGAGCTGCGGCTGCGCACCGCTCGCCGCGGGCTGTATTGGCTGCGTCGCCTGGAGATAATAGACATCGCGCAAGTCTATCGTCCGCATGAACGGCATATTCCAGAACTTTCCGAAATACACCTGATTATTCGTCAAAAACACCGCACGCCACTCATTGTTCGCCGCAATACATTCGCCGATCGCGGCGATCGCAAGGACGGCAATCATGCCCGCCACTATATATTTCCTTTTGATCGGCATTTTCGGCCGCCCTACCGGCTTTTCTTCGGTAAAATTCGGTTCGCGCACGAAACGCTTTTCTTCTTCCATTTTTTCCTTTCTTTTTAAATTGATGGTGTTATCCATATTTTTTATTTATTTTTATTTACGACATTGAATTAGTTAATTGTTGAAGTTGATTGGGTATCCGTCGCGACC
>JBGPNL010000092.1:0-4581 GCA_041487555.1 Minisyncoccia bacterium
ATCCGACATACGAGCACGATCCGGCAAAAGAGGAAGATCGGAAAACAATACTCACGCTCGTGGAATCCGGATTGGAAACACTACCGACGATCTATAAAGAAATTATTATTTTGTACTATATCGAAGAATTGAGCTACCAAGAAATTGCTGATGTTCTCCATGTTCCCGTGGGTACTGTAGGCGTCCGGCTGCGGCGCGGCCGGGAGGCGCTGAAGAAAATAATCGAGGAGCGAAGCCACGGCCAATAAATATCATGCAAAACGAACCGGACATAAAAACAAAAGTTCTCGAAAAAATCCGCAGCGGCAAGGTGCACATACGGCCGAAAGCATATTTTGTCGCGCAATTTATTCTTATCACACTGCTTTCCTTTGTCGCGCTGGCGCTCGCCGTATTTGTGCTGAGTTTCGTCATCTTCAGTCTGCGCGAAAGCGGCGAACAATTCCTGCTCGGCTTCGGCGAGCGCGGAGTGCTAACGTTTTTCATCCTCTTCCCGTGGACGACACTCATTATTGATATCCTGCTCTTTCTAGCGATTGAGTGGCTCATCAGATACTTCAAGTTCGGATACCGTATGCCCATCCTGCGCGTTTTTCTCGGCGTCATCGTCCTCGCATTCCTCGGGAGCATTATCGTCAACCTTACTCCGCTTCACAAAATGCTACTCGATCGGGCAGATCGCGGCGTGTTGCCGTTATTGGGAGAATGGTATGAAACGATTCATGATTCGCACGCTAAACAAGGTGTGTTTCGGGGAACCATCTTTTCCATTCAAGGAAATAATTTTGTCATTAGTCATAACGATAACGATCTTGATGCCGATGACGGTACGTGGACCGTCACGGCGCCGCTGGGATTCAACATGACAAATATCCATGTCGGAGACAAAGTGTATGTTGCGGGAAATGCCGCTCAGGGGACTGTTCAAGCGTACGGCATTCAAATACTCGCGGGCGGCAGGTAAGGGAAATAAAGGTGTCGTTTTGGTGTATATAAGAGCGTACACCATGAAAAAATCAACGCTCTCGTTTTGGTTTATCTCCGCATCGGTCGCGTATGCGGTTTATTTGCATTTTATAAGCCCGTCGGAAATATCGATTCAAGCATCGCCCTCGGCAGCGCAAGAGAGTAGCGCCGTAGCTCCATCACCGCTTCCTCCCGTCGCGGAATCAACTCCTCCACCCCCGAAACCTTCAGAAAATCCCCCGCCCATTCCCGCACCTTCGCCCGCTCCAACCCCAAAACCAAAACCGACCGGAATGTACGTGGATGGCAGTTATACTGGAAGTCAGGCCGACGCTTACTATGGAATTGTGCAAGTCAAAGCAACGGTTCAGAACGGCAGGCTCGCGAGCGTGAGTTTTCTTCAGTATCCGAACGATCGCAGCACATCGCGATATATCAACAGCCAGGCAATGCCCTATCTGAAACAAGAAGCGCTCCAGGCGCAAAGCGCGAACGTCGACGTCGTTTCGGGAGCGACGGACACGAGCATGGCGTTTCAGCAATCGCTTGGCGACGCGCTCGCGCAGGCAAAATCATAAAACGATGAAAGAAACGAGAATTCTGATGGGAATGCATGTTACCGTGGAGATCGCCGATGCTTCGGCGACGAAAGACACAATCGAAAAAGTTTTTTTGTACTTCAAGTATGTCGACGAGAAATTCAGCACCTATAAAGAGACGAGCGAGATTACGAAAATAAATAGGAGCAGGATTCAGAAAGCGGAATACAGCGAGGATATGAAAACCGTCCTCGCGCTCTGCGAGAAAACGAAAAAAGAAACTGGTGGTTATTTTGATATTGTCACCCGGGATGGATCACTCGACCCATCTGGTCTCGTGAAGGGCTGGTCGATTTATAACGCATCGGAAATTCTGCTTGAAGACGGATTCAAAAACTTTTATATAGACGCGGGAGGTGACATACAGGTTCACGGCAGAAATTCGGAAGGCAAGACGTGGAGCGTGGGGATCAGAAATCCGTTCAATCAAAAAGAAGTAGTGAAAGTGCTCTATGTGCGGAGCGAAGGCGTCGCTACGTCGGGTACATATATCCGCGGTCAACATATTTACAATCCGAAGAAAAGGAACAAGCCGATCGTGGATATCGCGAGCATCACCGTTATCGGGCTGAATATCTATGAGGCCGACCGCTTCGCAACTGCGGCGTTCGCGATGGGCAGCCGAGGAATCGCCTTCATTGAAAAGCTTTTGGGCTTTGAGGGATATATGATCGACAAAAACGGCACGGCAACCATGACGACAGGCTTCGAACAATATACACACGCGCATGATTGACCGCATTGATCATTTCTTGAACGGAATCACGATGTACCGCCTCGTGCTGTACTATCTTATTATTCTCCTCGCTGTCGCCGCCCTGCTCGGAATTTTCGGCATCATTCCGCGCGATCCGGCCGCAATCTTGTTTTCCACCGCAGTTATTACCGCTGTTTGCTGGGTCGCGAACCGGATATTCGCGCGTGTCTTCGGTGCCGTGGAGAACGTCGAGTCGGTCTACATTACCGCATTTATTCTCGCGCTCATAATCGAGCCGGTTGCTTCAAAAAATTACACAGGCATCGGCTTCCTTGTTTTCGCCTCGGCTTGGGCCATGGCTTCTAAATATATTTTCGCTATCGGCAAAAAACACCTTTTCAATCCCGCGGCACTCGGCGTCGCACTTTCTGCGATTTTCATCAACCAATCGGCGACCTGGTGGGTCGGCGGCAATCTGCCCCTGCTTCCTTTTGTCTTCGTGGGCGGCATCCTTATCGTACGCAAAATCCATCGGTTCGATCTCGTTCTGAGCTTTTCCATTGCCGCTCTCGCGATGGCCGCTCTAACTTCTTCTTCGGGAAATTATTTAGGGTCGATTACAGAAACTCTGCTGCACTCGTCGTTCTTCTTCCTCGCGTTCGTGATGCTTACCGAGCCCCTTACCACACCGCCCAATCAGGCAATGAGAATTGCATACGGAGCACTCATCGGATTTCTTTTCACGCCGTCCATCCACGTCGGATCGTTTTACTCGACTCCGGAGATCGCGCTTCTGATCGGGAACGTGTTCTCGTATCTCGCGAGTCCCAAAGAACGCTTGATGCTCGCGCTGGAATCGGTCGAGAAGATCGGGGCTGATGCCTACGATTTCGTGTTTGCCTCCGACCGGCCGCTTTCGTTTCGTCCGGGCCAGTATCTTGAATGGACGCTGGGGCACAAATCTCCCGACGATCGCGGCAACCGCCGCTATTTTACGATCGCGTCTTCGCCCACGGAAAAAGACATCCGTCTCGGCGTGAAGTTTTATAGTCCGCCGTCGAGCTTCAAAAAGGCGCTCGCGGCGATGAAGGAGGGCGATACCATATTTGCGTCGCAACTTGCGGGAAATTTCGTACTCCCTAAGAACGAAAAAAAGAAACTGGTGTTCATCGCGGGCGGCATCGGCATCACGCCGTTTCGTAGCATGATCCAATATCTTCTCGACACGAAGGAACAGCGCTCGGTCGCTTTGTTCTACTCCAATAAAAAGGCGGACGATGTCGCCTACAAAGACGTGTTCGACCGCGCACAAAAAGAACTCGGCATAAAAACCGTGTATCTTGCGACGGCCGAAAAAAGCCCTGTGCCGGGAATGTACACCGAGTCCTTGAATCCCCGGATCATCGCGCGGGAAGTGCCGGATTATCTCGATCGGATTTTCTTTATTTCCGGCCCGCACTCCATGGTCGATGCCTTCGAAACAACGCTGCGCGACATGGGTGTCCCGCGCCGGAAAATCAAAATCGACTTCTTTCCGGGTTATGCGTAAGTCAATTTATTAGTAGAATGAGTAGATATGAACCTCCACCCTATTTTTGTGCATTTCCCCATAGCACTTCTTACTCTCTATAGTATTGCGGAGTTTCTGCGGTTCAAAAAACTCAATGGGCGTCCGTGGTGGTTTTATTTCAAAACCATCGTCGTCGTCATTGGCGAACTGGGAGCGATCGCGGCACTTATTACCGGCGATACCGCAAAACAAGCCTATCGCGGAAACCAGGTTGCACGGCATATCATCAGCGTGCACTCGGACTGGGCCGTGATTACTTCCGTGATATATGGAGTCGTCGCGCTTGCCTATTTTCTGGTATTTCTCGAACGGGAAGGGTTCTTTGGTTTTCTGCGAAAGAAATTGCAGACGGACCCGCAGGAAAATAGCTACGCCCGTATCCTCAGCGTTTTCTCTCTAACTACTGCTTTCGCGGCCCGCGCCCTCGAAAGCTGGATTATGATACCGCTCGCGCTTTTGGGGTTCATTGCGGTTACCATAACCGGAGCGCTCGGCGGATCAGTCGTCTATGGATCACAGACCGACATCTTTACACAATTCGTCGCGCATCTCTTCTTGGGCCAGTAAAGGGTCAATTTTGATTTCGCGCCCTTGCGGGTCGGGTACCTCGATCGCCTGCGCGGGTCAAGAATCAACGTCCCTTGAACCGCGCCCTGAGTTGTGCCCTCGTGAGGAATTGAACCTCAATCTTCTCCTTCGGAGGGAGACGTCTTATCCGTTGAACTACGAGGGCGGATGCTCCACTATCC
>JBGPNL010000093.1:0-4562 GCA_041487555.1 Minisyncoccia bacterium
CGCTGAGCTATTCCAATTTGTTGTCGCTCGAGCTCCTGCCGCTGCTTTACGTATTCCTCATCAGTGAGCAGCTCACGAATTCTCAACTTGGTGAGATTCTCAAGCTCTCGCGCGCCTGCTGTGCGTGCGCGCTCAAGCGAGCCGCGTTGGATGATCCTCTCGCCCTTCTGTTCGTCTACAGTTTGCTGAAGCCGAGCCAATGCCCAACGGTGAAACCGTTCCGGGGTTGACATCCCCTCGAGGAATTCTACGATCTGTTGCTCAATAGTGTGAAGGGGTACGTACGCTTGCCGACATCGGCGATCAAGCCGCCGTTTGGTGCAATGGTAGTAGGTGTATCGGTACCCATATCGACGCTCGCGGGGTAAGGATTTTCAAAAAAAGCCGGGGGGGTCGGTAATCGCGGCATTCCTTGTGCGACTTAAAATCCGGTGCTACGCTGAAAAATATAAGGGGCGGCAGATCCTACGCTATGAATAATGATGCCATGATCAAGCGGAGTCCTATTGTGCTTATGTGGAAATTCGCGGTTATTGAGGCCGCGGGATTCTTGCTCTACCTTGCCACCGCCAGCTTCGGCAATGCAAAATATGAACTCTACATCCAACTCCCCTTCTCGGGTTTCCTTTCGTATCAGGCCGCGAAAATACTTCTCCTCTCCGGCGCGCAATTTGCCGTAACCGTATATGCTTTTCTTTCTTGGTATTATGAATACTACCTCATACGTCCCGGTTCGATTACCTACGTGCGTGGTGTTTTCTCGCGGAAAGAGAAAGTCTTGCTAGTAGACGACTCCACGGCATTTACGATTTCTTCAAATCCCTTGGGCAAGCTGTTTCATTATGGTTCTGTTCGCGCCAAAACCGGTACCAGAACCCTCCTTTTGACCTACGTTTCCCGACCGGAAAATATTATCAGCCTTATCAAGCACGGAGGCTACGCTCATGAAAACGCGTTCCGGAACGAGCCGGACGTAGAGCGGCTTCTCACGGAAAGCGAGCACGATCGATTGGAATTCAAATCATCTTTGCGATTTGACCATAAAATCGGCCAGGCAAGCCGCGACGTCGAAAAAGCGGCGATGAAAACGATCGCGGCATTCTTGAATTCCAAGGGCGGGCACCTGGTGCTCGGGGTAAACGACGCTCGTACGCCGCTCGGCCTGGAGAACGATTACCAGACGCTTCAGAGAAAAGATATGGACGGTTTTGAAAATCATTTTACCCAGGCCTTTAACAGCATGATCGGCCCGGAATTCCGCAATCTGATCAAATTATGGTTTCGTAAACTGGGCGGGCGCGATCTTTGCGTTGTCCAGGTACTCGCGAGTCCCCGACCGGTATATCTTAAAGCCGATAACAACGAATAGTTTTACATGAGAACTGGAAATATTTCTACCGCATTGAAGCTCAGCGAAATAGAATCGTACTCTCATTCCCGCTGGCCGGGGCGCACGCACGAAGCTTGAACGCCGACAACGGTAAGCGCGAGAACATATGTATTACGTCTATATTCTCCAATGCGAAGACGGCAGTTTCTATACGGGCCTGACGACCAATGTTCAAAGGAGATTGAAAGAACATAGAGCCGGAATCGGCGGGCGCTATACCCGCTCGCACCGGCCAAAGAAAGTTATCTATACCGAACGGCGCAAAACCAGAAGCGCGGCCTTACGGCGCGAAGCCGAAATAAAAAAGTGGCCGCGAGAGAAGAAGCTGGAACTGATCGCATTTCGATAATGGTGAGATTGTTCGATAACCCCATAGTTCCGTCATCCCCGCGCAAGCGGGGATCCAGGTTTCCAGATTTTTTGCGCATCGAACAGCTACGCAATCTAGATTCCTGCTTGCGCGGGAATGACGATTGGGGCTTTTTTATTGAAGCGCTATTATGATATCTTAAATTTATGCCCCCCGAAAAAACAAAAAAACGATTTTCTATCGCACGTATGAGGAATTGGTATGCGCGTTTCGAGCGGCCTATCTCCTCGCTTTCGCTTATCGGCGGTTTCGTTTTTGACGCCCTGACCCTGAAGCGCGTGGATATGTTCTGGGAAAATTTTTGGGTCGTGGCGCATCTTCTGATCGTGACTGCTTGCATCATCCTCATTAACCGGGAAGAAAATGAAGGGACGGACGTGAAAGATCCCGCGAAGATCCATTTCTGGCTTATCAATACTCTTCAGTTTTTCTTTGGAGGATTACTCGGCACATTTCTCGTTTTTTATTTCAGAAGCGGGACGCTCGCGGTAAGCTGGCCTTTTTTTCTTTTATTGACCGCGGCTTTTATCGCCAATGAATCCTTCAAGGAACGTTACGCGCGGTTGAGTTTTCAGATCAGTCTTTTCTTTTTGTCGCTTTTTTCGTTCGCCATTTTCCTGGTGCCGGTCGTGCTTCACCGGATCGGACCTGATGTATTTTTGATAAGCGGCGCGGTAAGCGTGGCGCTCCTCGTGCTTTTTCTCTTTATGTTGAAGCTCGTCGCGGGAGAAAAGTTCACGAAAAGCAAAAAACTGCTTTTTTTCTCGATCTCCGGCGTTTTCCTTCTCATAAACGTTTTTTATTTTCTGAACGTCATTCCCCCGATTCCCCTCTCGCTCAAAGACGCGGGTTTGTTTCATTCGCTCGCGCGGAACGCCGATGGAAATTATGCGGTTACCTACGAAAACGCCGGTTGGCTCGGTTTCTTTAACTATTCCGAAGATTTTCACGAGACGCCCAGCAGTACGGTATATGCCTACAGCGCTATTTTTTCTCCGGCAGACCTGAACACCACCGTCGTCCACGAGTGGCAGATGTACGACGAACAAGCGGGAAAGTGGGCCACCGCGACGCGGACGGAACTCCCCTTGGTGGGAGGCCGTGGAGGAGGGTATCGCACCTACTCGATAAAAAGCGACCTTATGCCGGGTGCCTGGCGCGTAAACGTGGAAACGGAGCGCGGAGAGCTCCTCGGTCGCCTGCGTTTCAACATTATTTTGCAAATCTCGGAACCGGTTCTCGCGGCGGATATTAAGTCATAGATTGAGAATCAAGCCTGCTTGCCGATTGGTTCGAATCCTATCCCGTTGCACTGTAATTTGACGGATCGTTCTTTTATCGGATATCATTTCCTCAGCTTGATAACGAGGAAAAGCGATGCACGAAATCCTGGTTTCTGTCGCTGTATTGGGTTCTGTTCTTTGCGGTTTAGCCCTGCTTTACCTGCTACCTCCCAAAACCATTGATAAGCTGCTTCTCGATACCACTCCCGCCTGGATAAGATTTGCAGTACTCCTCGTGAGCGCCGCCTTTTATACGCTCTTATTGTTTTGGGTTTTTTCAATTCGCTCGCCTCAGGCTTTGCCCGTGTGGAAAATCTCCCTGATTATTATGGGTACATGCATAACGGGAGGTTTGTTGGCATCAAGTTTTGTCGCCTCCGCCGCATATTTTTATGAACGCTACGAGAGGCCCCTGAACAAAACTTTGTGAGTAGCCTGCGCTGACGCGCGGGCTCTTATTTTTCATATCGTTGAGCTAACGTTATTCGAACATCGCTTGTCCCGCTCAAGCGGAGTCCGCTCCCGCGCACTATTTGACGACAAAAAGACTGTTTGATAGCATAAGAAGAGTTGTTCGATTAAGGAGGTGGTTGTGAATTCCATCTCAAAGAGCATTCTCCGATTCTTCTTCGTTCTTATGCTTTGCACCGTGGCAACGCATGCCGCGAAAAAACCGGACTCCCTTCGTCAAATCTACTCGAATTTGAAAGTCGGCATGACAATGGCCGACACGCTGAAGCTTGCCACGAAATACTATCCGAACTGCAAACTGAAGGATACGGACATCTGGGATCATGAATATGGGACGGAATCGGTAACCATCTTTTCTTGGCTTTTGGTTGTTGACTCTTTCGAAATCGATGCACTGCGCAACTCTCTGGCGAGGGTAACGCTAAGGATTGACTTTGACAAAAAGACGCTCCAAGTAGTCAATGCAATCTATGTTCGAGAAAAAGATAAGAAAACAATGCTACGCGGACTGAAAACGGGAATATTCGCAAAGGCCGAGGAAAGGTTGGCCTTGGTGGGAGATGGTTATTACGCTCATTAAGCGTTAAGGCGACTGGAAGCAGCCGCCTTTTTTATTCAACGTCGTTCGAAAATCGCCTGCCTGCCGGTAGGCAGGTCCACTCCCGCGCACAAATAAAAAATGACCGCTAGGGCGATCATTTGAGGTGTCCTGTCCAGGCATGCCGCACTTCCTATAAACACTAATTCATGGTAGAATTATGTCTCTTATGTGCCCAGTAGGAGAATTTCGAATTGGCATTATGTATATGTCTTGCAGAGCCAAAAAGATCACGATTTTTATATTGGCTATACAATCGATCTCAAGCATAGATTTTTGATGCATAATGCCAAAAAGAGTTTCGCCACTGCTCCAAGAACGCCATTTATCATGATTTATGTAGAAGCTTGTAAAAACGAAGATGATGCCAGGCGACGAGAGCTACCTCAAACCCACTCCAGGCCGGAGGCTTCTGAAGTTGCGATTGCGTAATTTCCTCAAAAATTAATC
>JBGPNL010000094.1:0-4524 GCA_041487555.1 Minisyncoccia bacterium
CCTTTTTTATTTGATTTGAAGGCGTAAGTACGATATTCTGTGTATGTTGCCGTTGTAGCTCAGCTGGTAGAGCAACTCCATGGTGCGGCATAAGCTCCCTGCCCATTGCCGGAGAAATCCGGTAGTGAATCCCGAATTACGGTTAAAGACCTCGCTAGGTTGAGACCGTGGCGTTACAGATGCCCGAACGACTGCCAAGGGACGCTAACCCAAGTTATTGGTAAGCGTAAGATACAGTCTAATCCTCTCGTATAAGCATTGAATTAAAGGAGGGGTGCAAATGAAGGAGTAGGTCGCCGGTTCAATTCCGGCCAACGGCTCAGGTTTTTGAATAAAGAATAAGGAATAATGAATAATGGGACGGGGCGGAGAGCGTGAATTGACGAATCTTTGTTTCTTTGTTACCCTTATTCATAATTCATTATTCATCATTCTTCCTAAATAAATGGCCAAATCGAAACATACGGATAATCTCATCGGGCTCCGCTGCACTATCTGCAAGCGGCGGAATTATTATGTAAGCAAGAATAAGAAGACGGTCGAGCGCAAGCTCGATTTCAAAAAGTTCTGTTCTTGGTGCAGGAAGCATACCACGCATAAGGAGGTAAGGATGACCGGTAAATAGATTTTTCACGAAAAATAGATTGCAGAAAAAGAGCTTGAAGATACATTTAAGCTCCATTAAACTTAATACAAGTTAGCTTCCGGGGGCATCGTTCAATGGTAGGACATTGGTCTCCAAAACCAATAACCTGGGTTCGATTCCTAGTGCCCCCGCAGTGGTAGATTTTTATCATACTCATCGGTCAAGAAGCCTTGTTCTTTCGATGTCGGAGGAGGTTCGAATCGAACAACTAATTGATTAATATCAGACGTATAGCCTAAGATAAGGGATATGGAACAATTCGAAAGAGCGCCGGCGCCAAAGGTAGAAGTCGAAGTGGAATTCAGTGATTTTATACCCCAAGCATTTTTAGACGATCCGGCGGGATATTTTGAGCGCGAGGGCAAAAATGTCAAACCAGGAGAAATCAAATTTGAACACGGAGTAGTCCGTGAGGATCCTACGGCGGTAAAAGATTTGCCGGTTTGGAAAAACGAGAAAGGCGAAGAGCTTTCCACGGTGGGGAAGCGCGTGAATATTACCAAGGCATTAGTGGGAGAGTCCGGTGATCCGTTTTACGAATTTAAAATTCTTGAAGAATTGCAAAAGCGCGGCCTTCCGGGTGCGCGCCCCGTTGCCAAGGCTGAGCAAGGCGGGGTGCATGTTATTGTCACTGAGCGTATCCCTGGTATGAGATGGCGGGAGCGCGAAATGCTGCGCAAGGAGCACGGTTACTCCGATGTCGATATGAAAAACTTTATAAAAAGAGCGGAGAAAATGATGGGAATCCTTGAGCGAAAATTTGGAGAATCTGGCGTAATCCGGCTTGGAGCCCCTGATCACGGCAAGCCGGGATGGAAACTGGGCGATATGGTTTTTCAGATGGATTTTGAAAAAAAAATAATAAAAGCCATTATTCCGACAGATTGGGAGCGTACCACGCTAGTTTAAGGTTCGAACATCTTCCAGAAGCCCTCGCCTATGTATTCGCTGCTGAAAAAACCCAATTTTTTATAAAGCGGATATAGTAATTTTATTTTTTCCTTTATCTCCAGTGTGTTAGAACATAGGTATGATGGACCCTGAAACCGGAGAAAAAATAAAATTCGACACGAGCGGCATGAAAGGCGCTGGGATAGGTTGGTTTACTCGCATGATGTTACAATGATGGCCTCGCTACGGCGTTTTGTTGCTTGCGAGAAAATTTGGCTTATCGAACGATGTTGCGGAGGAAGCAGACCATCTTTTTAGAAGGGTAGAGCGGATTGATATTTTTCTGTCCCGCGCTGGGAATCGCGGTTTTCAGATCATACTCGACGGAACTACCGCGCTCTATTTTAACCAGGATGGCGATCATTTTGTCTATGATGGTTGGGAGGTCGGAAAGTATGAAAAAGGTGACGTGACGCTTTTTGATAATGTGCGATGAATTCCATATGATGAGACAATGACACAAGATGAAGCACTCGCCATCATGAAGACGGGCGTCAATATTTTTCTGACTGGTGAGCCGGGCAGCGGAAAGACGCACACCGTGAATCGGTTCGTGGCGTGGCTTCGCGCGCGTGGCATTGAAGTCGCGGTTACGGCTTCAACCGGAATTGCCGCGACCCATATCAACGGTTTTACGATCCACTCCTGGTGCGGCATTGGCATTTACCAGATGCTCACGAAACAGGAGCTGAAGCATATTGCGGCCAACAAGCGGATCGCAAACCGAGTCCGCAAAGCTCGCGTTTTGATCATTGACGAGATATCAATGCTTTCGGCGCAGACCTTTGCGCTCGCAGACCAGGCGTGCCGCGTGATACGCGACAACATGCTGCCATTCGGCGGCCTGCAAGTTATCGTGGTCGGCGATTTTTTCCAATTGCCACCCGTTATTGTGAAGCCACCCGAGGAAACGGGGGAGCAGGAGCTTATCGTTCGGCAAGATGATGATGCGGTATTCGCATACGACTCAACGGTTTGGTACGAGCTCAAATTCTCGGTTTGTTACCTTTCCGAACAGCACCGGCAAGAGGATGCGGCATACCTCGATATTCTTGCGGCACTCCGTTCCGGGAAGGTTTCGACTTCGCACCGGACGCAGCTTCACGCGCGTCGGAATGCGTCGGTTCCATCGGGCACGACGCAGCTTTTTTCGCACAACGCGGACGTTGATCGTGTGAATTACGTCGAACTCGCGAAACTCGATTCTGAGGAACATGCGTTCGCGATGGAGGGAAGCGGTCCCAAGGATCTTGTCGCAACGATCAAGCGCGGTTGTCTTTCGCCCGAAACGCTCGTCTTGAAACTTGGTGCGCGGGTGATGTTTACGAAGAACGATCCAGAGCGTAGGTTTGTGAATGGGACGCTCGGTGTCGTGAGTGGGTTTACCGAAGAGAGCGGTTATCCGATAGTCACGACCGCGGGCGGTGCGACCATTTTTGCGAAACCCGAGGAGTGGTCCATCGACGACGGCACGCGTGCGATCGCAAAAGTTACGCAGATACCGCTGCGGCTCGCCTGGGCGATTACGGTGCATAAAAGTCAGGGGATGTCGCTTGATGCCGCGCATATGGATCTTTCGCGCGCTTTCGAGCATGGGCAGGGATACGTTGCGCTCTCGCGCGTGAGAACCCTCGCCGGGCTTTCTTTGGTAGGGTTCAATGAGTGTGCGCTCGAAGTGCATCCGGAGATCGCGGCGAAAGACGTGGAGTTCCGCGAACAGTCGCTCGCGCAGTCCGACGCGCTCGCGAAAATTTCCGAATCGAAGCTCAACGAATTACATGTTGCTTTTGTCAGAAAGTGCGGTGGGAGTGAAGCGGGAATAGCCAATACGGCATCATCGAAAACAACGTTCGATGTGACGGCACCTGTCTCGGGCGGTCCCTATGGAGCGATACGGCAAAAATATCCAAAAGCTTATACTGCGTGGAGTAAAGATGAAGACGCCGATCTCGCGCGGCGTCACGAAGCCGGAGAAAATACAAAGGCTATCGCACAAGCGCTCGAGCGAAAGCCGAGTGCGATCCGCTCGCGTCTCATGAAACTCGGCCTGGTTTTGAATTAGGCCCCGAACATCCTTCGGGGGCCCCTGCAAATGTTTTTACCCCGTCCCTGCGGTTAGTAAAGACACTTTTTTGGGAATCGAGCCCGTGTTGTATCGCGGCAGAATCACTTGAAAAGGATGGGGGAATTATGCTCGCAGGAATCGTTATTTCTTCTGCCTTGTCGGCCTCGCCGGCATACACTGAATCCGGCAATTGCCGGATTCGGGAAAGCGGCAAATTTTGAGGTTTGCTACGATTGGTAACTATTGGGCTTACATTGCGTTGTATTTATAGTACTGAGCTGAAACTCCCAAGAGGCCGATTTTTTTACGTTTATCCACACTATTCGGTTTATTGGATTTTTGGCTTCTGTTACAATTAAACAACGGTTCAGTGTGAGGCTGGGCCAATGAGTTAGCTTGTCAGCTCGATAGCGCGCTTCGCGCGTTTAGTTCTTTAGCAAATCTGCTAACGAGCTATAGAGCTAATAAGCTATCGAGCTCATTTTTCCAGCCTCGCCTTGAACGGCGAGAGTTTTTTTAGATGATGTTGATTCCATCCTTTTCAGCTCCTTAATGTCGTAAACGACAACGAGGGTCGAAAGTGCAAAGGGTGGATTCAATGAAATAAATTAAAGTATTCGGTAATTTCGGGAATATCTTCGAAGTGCCGAATATTCAAGGTCGACGACCCAAGAACTCGAAAGGGTTCTTACAGAAATTGGTCGATAAACAATCAAACAAGAAATAAAATAATAATGAACAAAATTAATAAATTCGTTTCAGTAGCGCTCACCGCGACGACAATCTTGTCGACCGTGGGAGTTGCTTTCTTAGCTCCTGTTGCGAATGCACAATCCACGTCTGATCTTCAGGCGCAGATTGC
>JBGPNL010000095.1:0-4489 GCA_041487555.1 Minisyncoccia bacterium
ATCGGAGATATAAAGTGCTTGCTTTGATATATTTTGACCGCAGCTTCGGTCAGTGCGCCGAAATAACCGGTGATCGGTCCGCTATATACCCCTTCTCTCGTTAAGCGATTCTGTAATTCGGTAACCGCTTGCCCCCGCGAACCTTTCTGTAAAGTAAAAGTGAAATAAAAATTATTTGATGCTGGCGGAGGCGTTGCGGCAGAAGGCGCGCTTGGCGGCGGCGGAGTCTGTATAGGCGGAGGCGCCGGAGGCGTGATCGCCTGCGGAGCTGATGTCGCAGGAATAACGGCGTTCGTCTGTGCCACGGGGCTTTGCCCTGCGATATTTTGTGCGCTTACATAAAACGTGTATACCGTACCGTTTGAAAGACCGGTAATGGTCGTATTCAAAATATTTGCATTAAGATTAACCGAAATATTTCCCGGTCCGGTCACGGCATAACCAGAGATCGCACCAATCGAAGCATATGAAGGCGACCAGCTTACTATTGCCTGCCCATCTCCGGCCACCGCTCTTGGATTTCCCGGTGCGCTTGGCGGCGTGGGCATTGTTGTGTATACCGCTTGAGTCGGATTGCTCGCGCCTGCATCATTCAACGCGTATACCCGGTAGCCATAGGTTCCTCCGGGCGAAAGACCGGTATCTGAATAACTTGTCGATGCGGTGCTCGAGACGAACGGACCGAAACCGCCGCCCACGCTGCGGTCGATCTTGTACGAAGTTACGTTCTGGCCGCTGGGCGGAACAGTCCATGAAATGGTTAAATCGCTTCCCGAGGTGGGGGTCACAGTTAAATTTGTCGGAGTATCGGGTGGCGGAACATACGCAGCGGTGTTTTGTGTTATTGCGGAGGTTTGGTTGTACGGCGAGCTGGCGGAAGGAGGACCTTCTCCATCACTATTAATTGCCGTGATGCGATAGTTGTATGTGGTATTCGGCGAAAGACCGGCGTCTGCGTAGCTTGTGCCAGCCGAGTTGGTGTTTGCATTAATAATAGTAAAACCTCCGCCGATTGGAGATTCGCGCTCAATCTTAAAGCCAGTTATCGGAGGATCTTCGGTAAGCGCGCTCCATGCGAGATCAATCTCCGAAGCGCTTACTGCCTTTGCCGTGATATTCTCCAGAGTATAAATGGGCGCGGCGGCATCGGCATGCCGCAATAAAAAACCGCCGATAGTAATGACGGCAAGGAGTAAGATAAAAATGTGCTGTTTACGCACTATGCCCATATTTATATTGTAAACCATATTGAATATACGATTTATCGTAAGGCCAAGATACATGTGCATAACCCCGCGCTATACACGGGGTGCACTGGCGCTATGATGGAAGTGATGTTTAACAACTCTTCAGAAGTAACCTCGATTCCCGAGCCGCCCTTGAGCCGGTTTTTATTCGCGGACACGCGCCTTGCGTGGCTTTGGCTTTTGCTTCGCGTTTACGTCGGTTATCAATGGATCACTGCCGGATGGGAAAAGGCAACAGGCGGATGGCTCGGCGAGAAGGCGGGAACCGCGATCGGTGGATTTTTTTCCGGAGCGATAGCGAAAGCGACTGGTGCCCATCCTGCCGTTGCCTCCTGGTACGCGTATTTCTTAAATAACGTTGCCGCGCCACACGCCGTTTTATTTTCCTACCTCATTACCTTCGGCGAACTTGCGGTCGGCCTTGGCCTCATCCTCGGAGCGTTCACCGGTATCGCCGCTTTCTTCGGCGCACTCATGAATTTCAATTTTATCTTCGCCGGCAGCATAAGCTCGAATCCGCTGCTTCTCTTTATTGAGCTTCTTCTCATCCTCGCCTGGCGCATCGGCGGATGGTACGGCCTCGATCATTTCCTCTTGCCGCTTCTCGGTACACCATGGCAAGGAGGTAAAATAGTACAGCCAAAACCGCCGGTCTCCTGAAAAGGGGGTAGCTGGTGCCTTATTATGTTTGTGCGACATAAATATCCGGTAACCTATGCGGTTATTTTTTTTGAGATCACTATTATTTTTGGGACGATTTACGTGGTCGCGCAACAAATACTCCGCCAGTCAGCGAACGATCCGCAGATACAAATGACGGAAGACATCGCAAATATTTTGAACAGCGGCGCGGACCCGCAAAGAATGGTCCCGGCTCAAAAAATTGACATGACCCGCAGCCTCGCGCCATTTTTGATCGTGTATGACATGTCGGGGAACCCGATCGCCTCTTCCGTAATATTGAACGGCGGGATTCCCGTTCCGCCCCGCGGAGTGTTTGACTATGCTCGTGTGCGCGGCGAAGATCGAGTCACCTGGCAACCCGCACCAGAAGTGCGGAATGCTGCGGTCATCGTCCCCTACAAGGATGGCTCCGTGCTCGTCGGCCGCTCGCTCCGCGAAACGGAACGGCGGGAAGATCAAGCAATGGTCCTCGCCGGATTCGGATGGTTTTGTTCCGTCGTACTGCTACTCTTGTTTGGATGGGTGAAATCAAGGTTAAAGAAATAGGTTCGAACCTTTGAAAAGGAGAGTTTGCCGTGTCCGAAGAAGCCGTGGAAAGGAAGCAGCCCGCAAACGATGCGCCGCAGGATAAGCCAACCGCCGAAACGTCGGCAACACCTCCGGATCCACCCCATCATAATCCGGACAATAGATATGATTGGGGTGTATAACCAAAAATTGGGCGAGAACTCAACGAGTTCCACCCTTTTTCTTTTTGCGCCGTATCAAAATTGAATGACGATCAATTGATAAGGGGCTATTATGCTTTTGCCTGCGCAAGGGCATTCGCAAGCGATTCCTGAAAAGCGCCGCTTGTCGCGGTTGCACCGGAAACAATATCGACATTCGCGTTCTGCGCCTGGATAGCCTCGGAGATAAGAAGCGGCATCGCCTGGGAATTGATCATGACCGACGTCCGGCGATCCTGCGGATGGTCCAAAAATTGTACATCAGCTAACCTACCGTTCTGAATAACCGCTCGCACTTGCACCATGCCGTAATAGGCATCCGCCGCGCCGCCGGTATAAGAACCATCGCGATACATGCCTTTCGGTTTTGGCTTAGGAATGACGGCTGCGGGTTTCGGCGGCGGAAGCGATGCGATTGGCTTGCTCGGTGCAACCGGAGTTTTTGAAACAACTTTCTTTTCGGCTATCACGGGTTTCGCCGGAGAAACCGCCACTGCTGCGAGATCGGTAACGGCAGGCGTCTCCGGAAGCGCCAGAATATACAGCGAGAAGGCCAGAATGAGAGACGACGAAAGTACAAGCTTTTTCATTAATCGTCGCCAAATTCACTCTCTTCGTCTCTTTCCCCGGAAACTCCATGGATCGAATGCTTGATATGAGTTTGCTGCGGTGGAGTAATTTCAGGGGTTGAGGTTGCGATTTGCTGCGGAACGTCTTCTCTCGTTTCGCTCACGTTTGTATCTTGCACTGAAACAACCGGAACGATTTGCTCCGGCGCACTTGAAGTTTGTTCGCTGTCGGCTTTTACCGTCCACTCACTGCCCGCCAAAAGATCCAAAGAGTGGAGTGTCGGCATTTTCCCTGTCGCGATCTTTACGCCCGCGGCGCCCGCCGAGATCGCCGAAGCCGCTATCAAGAGAAAAACCGATGCTTTTGCAAATATAGGTTTCATGTAAAGAGGTACGATTCGTCCCGCGGAATGTTACATAGTGAGATCGGCTGACACGATTGACTTTTTTAATAAAATAAATATAATAAACGCAGCTTTTAGACGCTGCGTGCTGGAGTAAAAATGACTATCAAACCGGAAACGGTCCTGAAACAGATCGCCTTAGAAGAGAGGACGTCGCTGAATTTGACCCATGGCCGTGTTACGAGAAAATCGGCTGATGAAATAACAATCCGGTTGATCCCCCTCCCGCCTCATAGCTGGGCGCCAAAAGAAAAAGAAGTTGCCCGTTTCGTGCAACAAGAATTTTGCAGGCGCCTCTTTATGCCCAGCGGAAAAGAAATTGTCGCCCACAAGGGCGGCAGCGAGCAGACGGTCAAAAATCAATTACACGCAATGCGCGAGAAAGCCGGGCTCGCATTCAACCAGCAAGTGGCCTTCGCACAAATCGATGCTCATATGAGCGAAATAACTTTTCGCCTCATCCCCCCGCCTACGTTCGGCTGGACGCCGCAGCAAAAGAACATCATCCGTTTCATCCAAAATGAATTTCATGAACGGCTCAATGTGCCGACGATGAAAGAGATCGCCGTGCGCATACGAACGAGCGAACAGACCGTCAAAAATCAGATATACGAAATGCTCGCGAAGAACGACCTTGAATCAAGCTATCAGCTTGCTTTCGTACAGGTCGAATCACAAACCTGAGTCTGCGGACCCGGGTTTTTAATTAAAAACCCGCGCTATTGTGCAACGCGGGCGAGTTTTGCAAGCGAGTAAGCGATATTCTTATGTGCCTGTGATTCGTATTTTCTGTAGAAGAAATCCGTGGAATAGATGCGTTCGCGGTCCAGGAATGCGGAGAGGATTTCGCGGCGACG
>JBGPNL010000096.1:0-4472 GCA_041487555.1 Minisyncoccia bacterium
CGCTTGATGGAACAACGGGCCTTTTGCTATACTGACGAAAGCAAAATCCGAATGGAGACTTTTGATGAAATCACTGATCGTTGCGGCATTATTCGCGCTATTTTTCTCCCCTAAAGCTTATGGGCAAAAACAAAATGGCTGTCCGGTCGTCGAGATCCGCGTCGGCCGTGAACCGGGAAACGGCGTCTTCGACCAGGGCACCGGCTTCGTAGCAAAAAAGGGCGTCGTCGTGACGGTAAAACACGTGATTGAAGAGAGTTTGAAGGACAAAGAAGCGCATATCTATGTCGACATCAAAGGAAAGTGGCGGATCGCCGAGCTTGCTTATGCCCCGCCGGTCGTACTTGATGCTGAAGGGCGCGAAACGCAAGAAGGAGACCTCGCGATCCTTCGCATGGACACAGACGATCTCCCCTCACTCCCGCTTGCGGAAACCGTCCCAAAAATCGGGGGCATGCTTGCCTCATATCAATACCAGTGCGGGAATAAAGTGGAAATGCCGCTGCAATCAATCCAGCGCGAAACCCGATGGGTATATCATGGCTGCCCATGGTGCATAGGTCCGCAATGGCGGATCTATTCAGCGATTTTTTTTACGCTCAAGGGCGTCGTTCCGAACGGAGCATCCGGTTCGCCGGTATTGAACAAGAAGGGCGAGGTCATTGGCCTCGTGTTTTCCGGGAATGATTGCTCTTTTTGCAATTATTCCATCGTGCTCGATATCGCCGAGGCCCGATTAATACTCGACCATCCATTCAAATAAAAAAAGCCCCGAGAACAATAGGGGCTTTTTATTTACGTTTTAATTGGCAAATGCTTTATCGATAACCGATTTGAAATCATTCGGCGCGGGATTTTCGATCCGTTTCAAATTGATAAAGAATGTGGGCGTATGCTCTACCTGCGCGGCCTGGCCACCTTCGATATCGCTCTGGATCTTATCTTTCACCTGTTTCGAATCGAAATCGTGATTGAATTTGTCGACATCGAGCCCGAGCGAGGAAGCAAGCCCGGCAAAGTATTGTTTTACGCCGAGACCGAATGGAAGCAAAGACCATACTGCCTGCTTTTCATACAAGAGATCGTGCATTTCCCAAAATTTTCCCTGCAAGCCCGCTGCCTCGGCCGCCTGCGCCGCAAGACCGGCATCGTCATGCACGCGATAGAGCGGGAAATTCCTGAAGACGAATAATACCTGGCCGTTATAACTCGCAATCGCCTTTTTTACAGCGGGATAATAAATGCCGCACGCAGGGCACTGGAAATCGCCGTACTCGATGACGGTCACTTTCGCATCCTTATTCCCCTGCGACCAATCCATGGAAGAAATGGCAGGCGCCATGGTGAGCGGAACGAATCCGAATGCGGACCCAGCCGAAGGATTCGAGGTAACGCCGAAAAGGATGGCGCCCGCGGTCGCCGCGACCACGATACCGACAACAGACCAAACCATCACCTTATGGCGCTTGTGCTTCATAATAATACCCGTACTATACCTTATTTTTCGATTAATTTCAAGCCCAAGAAAAATTATTCTGTAAAAACGGTATACTCAATATATGGAACCTAACGGAACGAACCCTCAACCGCCCATACCCGAATCGATACCGGAACTTGAAACGAAGTGCCTGACCTGTTTCGGTGCGGTACCAATCGGCGCCTATTTTTGTCCTCACTGCGGAACGTCTCTGAAGGACAAGGGGCCATCGACCTCGCTCGGAAAACAGATCACGGTCTATGCGATAAGCCTGCTTCTGCCGCCTCTTGGATATTGGTACGGATGGAAATACCTCAAACAATCCGACGCCGCTTCGAAAAAGATCGGCTGGGCGGCCATTATTCTCACGACCGCATCGATCATTCTGACCACCTGGGGGTCCGTGTCGATCCTTAATTCGGTGAATCAGCAGTTGAACGGAATAACCCAGTGGAATATCCCGTAAGGATTCCGGCACCTATCAGCGAATATTTTTTAAATAAAAGCCGCGACATGTAGTCGCGGTCTTTATTGAAACGCTCCCCAGCCCGGGAAGCTAGTGAACGGTAACAAGCCCCAATGCGATCGCTTCGACATGAAGCGTCTTTTGGATCTCTTCAAATTCTTTCTCGATTCTCGTTCTTTCTTCCAGGCTCACGTCCGAACGGTGCGAAAGCCCCTGGACGACCGCCTTCAAAAAATCGAAATTGTGCAACGCGGCGAAATAGTTCTCCCTTCTTTCCCGAAGATCAGACTGGCTCGCGGATATCGTGACCATATTCCCTCCTGATTAAAAACGGATCTGTGTATAATATACCATATATTTATAAAATGCGCAAGTACAATAAAAACCGCCCTCATGTTCGGGGCGGCAGGCACGGCGAGGATTACTTTTGCGCCTCACACTTATCCAGGTCTTTATGGCCATTTTTCTGATAGCACTCTCCTACCTTGTTGAGGTTTGGAGATTCGTGCTTCGGCATGCCCTTCGACATGTCGTGGCAAGTCTTGCAGGGCTTATTCTCCTTCTTGGCGTATTCCGGCTTGGCATGCGACGCCGAAACACCGAGCATCGGCACGAAAGCCAAAACACAGCCCATCGCGAAAATCCATACTGCCGATACGTGCTTTTTCAAGAATCACCTCCGTGATCAAAAAATAACCGCCGAATGTATCCTAGCACAATCGATTCTTTCTACAATATCTTGATCGCAGCGACGGAAAGGTACTGGTTCACGAAAACGACCGTCGTAACGATTAAGAGAAGCACGAGCCCGTTCATAATGAGCTGCCTGTGCTGGATCTGGATCTTGATGAATACATTAAGCGCGAGGGCAAAAGCGAGGAGCGCCGCGAAGAAGTAGAGCACGTAGTTCACGGTCGCGCGCGGCGAGGCGAGGGCATTCTGGATGGGATTTACGGCTTGCGCTTGCACTGGAGGCACGGTCTGGGCGGGCTGCACATTCTCTACGCTCGCGCTTTTAACTGCAATATATAAATCCTGGCTCGCGGGCTTCGTATTGCTCGCTTCGGCGATAACGATCGGTTTCGGAGTCGGGGCCGGTGCAGGCTTGGGCACAGGAGTCGGGGTTGGAGACAGAGCGGCAAGCGGCGGAGTAGCTGCGGCAAGATACGCCGACATCGGCGTGCCGAAAAGCTGGACCACAAATACTGCCGAATGGCCTTGGTACGTCCCCTGCGCGGTCGCGATGCCGATCTGCGTGAAGTTGCCGTTCAAAATATTCGCGCGATGGCCCGGACTATTCATCCAGGCATTTTCCACGTCCTGCGAATCGGAAAAATTTACGGCCAAATTTTCTCCCGCGTAAGCGAAATCGTATCCCGCCTGCTTGAACCAATACCATGGCGTAAGTCCCGCGGGGCTTGTGTGCGCGAAATACCCGTTCGTTGCCATATCGTTCGCTTTCTCCATCGCGGCGACCTCGAGGATCGGGCTCATCTTCAAAGTGGAAAGATTATCCGCAGCGCGGTTCGCGTTCGTCTCGCTCACAAGCACGTCGGGAACGATGAGCGCGAACAGCCGCACGTTCGGGAGTACGACGAACGTATGGAGTAAAAACCCGACCTCGATAAGGGCGATGATCACGGCCATAAAAATAATGGCCTCATTCCGCAAAATGTGCGGTTGGTGCTCATTCTCCTCGTGAGGAATGAAATACTTTTTGAATAGTTGCATTAAGTACATTTTGGCAGAAAAACCGTGCTTTTTATAGATGCCTATATTATAACATGGGAGTCAAAATTAAGCAATAGTTAGCTTTTTCTTACTCCCCGCTTGTCATCCCGGCGAAGGCCGGGATCCGTGCTTTCAAGTATCAACCCCGAAAAGAGTTCCCGACACTGTTATCCCTTTTTCTCTCTCTAACTATACGGGGGTAAGGCCATTACCACCAAATTACCCTTGGCATTTCTGTATGAACACTGCCCGAACTTCTTATTAGTTCCTCGATTCAGAGCATCCTTCACTTCTCGCTTTGAAATTTCTCTTTGTTTCATTCGATCGAGAGCGTGCTTCGTATATCCTATTCTCATGACCTCAATTATATCGGATAGAAGAATTCCGAAAAGCTACACTTCAATCTTCGAGAAAAGATAGCTGCCAACGCCAAGGAAAATAACGGTGACCACGGCGAGAACGGAGATATCCCAAAGGAGACTGAAATGCGAAGCGCCGACGAGGAGCCCGCGGAAAGCGTCGATGCCGTAGGTTAACGGGTCGAATTTCGTGATTCCCGAAAGCACCGGCGGCAAACCTTCAAGCGGGAAGAGTGAGCCCGAAAGGAAAAAGAGCGGCATTACGAGGAAGTTCATGATGAGCTGGAATCCCTGCATGTCTTCAAGAACGGAAGCGATCGCCGTGCCGAGCGCGGTAAATAATAGCGCGACGAGGAACATTACGAAAATGACTACGGGGAGAAGCGCCCAGCTCACCGGACGGAAACCAAAGAGCATTGCCAGAAAGAAAACAATGAGC
>JBGPNL010000097.1:0-4382 GCA_041487555.1 Minisyncoccia bacterium
GTGCTCTTCGCCGTCGGCGAGCACCACTTTAAGCTCGCGAACGTAGTCCTCCGTTTTGCCGTACGCAAGCGTTTTTTCGCCGCCGGAATTGTTGTTGATCATGCCGCCCAAAGCGCAAAGATCTTTTGACGCGGGATACGGCGGATAGAGTAGTCCCCGTGCCTGAATCTGCTTTTCAAAATCGCGGAAGTAAACGCCCGGCTCGACGATCGCATGTTTGTCCCATAGTTCTTTCACGTGATTAAAATATTCCGTGAATGATACAACGACTGATTGCGTAAGCGGCCCGCCGGTCATGTCCGTCCCCGCGGAACGTCCCGTAAGCGAAATATTTTCACCGGCTTCCTTTTTGCGGTTTACGAATTTGACTAGGTTTTTTATATCCTCAACATCTTTCGGAAACACCACGACCCGCGGCTTCACGCTGAAAATCGAGTAATCGTGGCTATATTCGGCAAGTGTTTTCTCGTCGTCCATCACATCGCCATGGAAAAATTGTTTGATTTCGTCCGAGAGCATTGAGTTAATCGTAACATAAAAAAACGGGGTTGTGAGAATCACGAATCGTTGTTATTTTAAAACAATGGCCCTGCTCGCAATCGGATTAGTAATTTTGCTTTGTATCCTCTATCTTCTCGTCCGGCCGATTATCCGGGGAGCTATTTATTTCCCAACGCGGGAAGAAGATATCAAAACCGTGATTCGACTCGTGGGGGCGAATCCTGGAAATAAACTCGCGGACATCGGCTCCGGAGACGGAAGAATCATAATTGCTTTCGCAAAGCAGGGCATCGAATCCCATGGATACGAAATTAATCCCTTGCTCGTGTGGCAGACAAAACGCAAAATCCGAGACGAGCACTTTGAACACAAAGCTTTTGTGCACTGGAAAAGTTTTTGGAAAACGGACTTTTCGAAATTCGATGTCATAACGGTCTACGGCTTTCCGCGCATCATGGTTCCGCTCGGCGAAAAACTCAAAAAAGAACTCCGCCCGGGAACAAAGATAATTTCAAATATTTATCGGTTTCCGCAGTTCGTGCCCGCGAAAACCGAAGGGAAAATTTATTTGTACGTAGTATAAGGCGCCGCTTTTATTTTTTTCAACCGCGCTGCCCTGCAAATAAAAATTCGCGTAGCCGGCAAATGGCTACGCGAATACATACGTCTATTTTCGTTTCTTCTTGTCTTTGCGCTTTTTGAGGTAATCTGCCGCGAGCACAAAACCTAATTTCCGAGCTCGGGCAATCGCTTCTTTTCGCGGCATCATCGCGAGAAGCAGACCATAAAAATGCCTAAGGTAGCTTTCGGAGATACTCTTCGCAGAATCAAGCTCCTCGATCATCCTTAGCATTAGTGAAAATGTCTGCTTCTTGACTAAGACACACTCATGGCCCACCAACCTACAGAGCTGGATCTTTTGTCTCGGATCAAATCTTACCACTACCTGCATCTTCGCCATGTTCGCCTCCCACAAAAACTCATGAACCCCCTGCTATTCACCAATATAGCACAAATTCCTTGTTTATCAAATTCTTTTCGCGCCTCCACGTATGACCTCGACGACTCCGTGATTAATCCTCACGAGAACTGAGGGCGAGGAAAGAGATCTTCCTCCGTCAACATAAAAATCTACCTTCTTCCCGAAATATTTCTTGGCCTCGCGGATCGTTTTCGCCGGAGCCCCCCTTTCCCAATTCGCGCTCGGCGCCACGAGCGGTCCAGTTTTTGCCAACAACTTTCTTAACCAAACAGGTTTCGGCAATCGGAACGCGAGCGTCTTCGTGCCACGATGAAGATATGCGAATTGTTTTGATTTGCATGGAAGAATTATACTTACCCTTCCCGGCCAAAATTTTCGCAAGTGTCGCGTCATTTCAAGACCTGGCCGAATACCAAAAAGCCGCAAATCTCCCAGGGAACCGATTAGAATAATCATCGGTTTCCCGGGATTTCTGCGGCGAAGTTTATAAATCCGCTCGACGGTTTTCCTATTCAATGCGGAACTAACGATTCCGTAAATCGTATCGGTTGGCAAAACACCTACACCGCCATCCTGTAATATCTTTATGATTTGCTTGGGTTTCGACATATCACCAAATACCATATCCTTTTTTCCGAAGTTCTTGCAAGACGCGATCAATGCTTTCTTGCTCCTCAAGCGATAACTCTTCAATTTCAAGCGGATCAAAATCGATGAACACTTGGGCAATAATGGAAAACCGGTCTGCTTGCGGCGCAGATGCGTAGTTCGCATTCAGCTTCACGAGAAATCCATCTATTTCTTCCATGGTAAATTTGCCCTGCACCAGCGTCCATATCCAATCTTTCAAGTCTTCATCGCAAATCCTGAATTTGCTCCATATCCTGGGAGCATCGGATTCTTCATAAAAATCGCAGAGCTTGCGCATGGGGCTCGCCTCCCAAGATGCTGTCTATCTATCATTCTACTCCGTTCTTGAGATATTTTACAGCGGTACACACAATATGGTAATATGAATGCATGTTCAGAACCAAACCCCTTGTCCTTATTGTCGTCTCGGTCGCCGTACTCGTTTGCCTTATTTGGTGGGGCGCAAGCAAGCCCTCGGTAAGCCAAGCGCCGACATCTCCATCCACCACGGAAACGCAAACGCAGATCTCCACGCCGCCGCCCGCGCCAAGCGCGACGCCATCCGCTCCGAAGGGCTATTACGACAGCCTCGCACTGGAATGCCAAAAAAAGCAAAGTCCGAGCTGTTGCGTGGCTTCGGTAACAAAGATGAAGACTGGGGGTTACAAACTCCAACCGCCACAGGGATGTCCCATAGGATATCAAGCCAATACGAATAGTTGTAGCGACTCTTACACTTGGTGCGAACCCGTTCCCCCCGCGAAAATATCAATAAATTTCACTGCTCCCGCAGCGGACATAAAATGGGTCTTCGGAAAAACAAACACTATACAATGGATCAAAGAAACGGGGTCCACTGGCAGTGTTTATTTACTGAGCGCGTCCGATAAATCCGTCGTCGGCTGGATCACTCAGCAAACCGCTCCGCATCAAACCTCTTTCGCGTGGAATACTCGCGACCTATCGATAAGCCGGACAGACCCCTCCAAAAAAACCGTTGCGACCGGAGCATATATTATCAAAGCGACGTTCGATGGAAATCCCAAAATCGAATTTTCAAGCGCGCCGTTCTCGATCATCTACGAAAGCGAGGTGCAAATTCCTGTTCATAATTTGACCATCCAAAATTATGCTTTCCCTTCCTCGTCGCTTACGGTGAAAAAAGGAGATAAGCTGGTTTTTACGAATAATGATCCGGTAACGCATACATTGAACCTCACGAGCTACAGTCCCTTCGTTATTCCCTCGGGAAGCCAGTTCACGTTCGACACCAACATCCTCACACCCGGTTCGTATAATTTCTACTCGCAAGCATATCCGACCCTCAAGATTACCATGACAGTGCAGTAGAGACGGGCGAAATGAGGTTATTGAAACAAGTGGGTCGAATTGAGGCAAAGCGATGTTTTTTGATTTCCCAACGAATGCGCGACGGCAACGATAAACGAAGCATTCATGCGTACAGCAAGAAAGAATTCGAGTTGAAGTTGCGGCGGGCGAAACACGACACAAAGAAGCTCTCTGAAAAACGCCTCGACGTCCTCTTACTTAAAGAATGGAAAAAAGGCACTCGACTGCACGCATATGACGATGCCGATGCATGGTATATGGGAATAGCGGATATCCGCGAGGTTGGCGTCTGGAAACGAGCCGGCGGCTTGCCAAAAGCGTGGACGAATGGACCACTCACTTTAACAGCGAAGAAAGTTGCCGGGGTGTTGTCCAAAGGCGGCCGCATGCGGGCACTACGCGCGATTCCCAGGATCATCGCCACCTCGCTCTCATTTGTAGAAAAAGATCCCTATCTTTTTCCTATCGTTCTTACCGGCGGTACCGGCACCATGGGACGAAAGGGATTAAAAAAATGAAATATGACATCGACGACGGCTGTATAAGGGCCGTCGCTCTGGCGGTTACAGGAAAAAAATCTTTTAAAGCCTATATCGGTATCAAGCGCTAGCCAAAAAACTTCGCCCTGCGAACTTTCTTGTGATACCCGATGGCGAATCGGTGGGCTTCGTCGCGAACTTGCACGAGCGTTTTTTTGTCCGTCCACTTCGGCACAAAACCGATAACGTCGTTCCGTTTGCGTTCCGGGCCCTTCGCGATGCCGATCACGGGAATTTTAAGACTGGTCTCCAAAAGTATCGCTTTTGCGGCGCTCACCTGCCCTCTGCCGCCATCGACTAAAATAAGATTGGGGAGCGGCCAATTCTGCTCGTTGCGTACACCCATCATTCTCTCATTCTCACGAATGAGAGAATGATGA
>JBGPNL010000098.1:0-4346 GCA_041487555.1 Minisyncoccia bacterium
CTTCGATGTGGGGGATATGGTCCTTCGGGAACTTTTTTACGAGTGCCGTGACCACTTGTTCGGAAACTTTTTCCGCATTGTCCTTGTGGTTGTCTTCGCCCGTCACTTGCATCGCGCGGGAGACTGCACTCGTTATTTTTTTCTCATCGAACGGCACGACCCTGCCATCACGCTTTCTTATTTCCGTAAACGAGTGCTTGGTGAAGATCATTTTTGTTTTGATATGATTTAAGCTTTTGAAAACCTCAAGGAATATTTTCAAAAACCCCGATTAGTTTTTGTTACTTTCATTTTACCACGCAACCCTCATTGCCAACTGTTGATAACTTTTTATCTTGCGTCAGATTTTGGGAAATGTGGTCGTTTTCCAAATATAGAGTGTGCGAAATTGCAAAAATTTCGAAAAGGTGCTATGATAAAGCCATAAGTAAGGCAATATCATCAATTATGAGCAATTCATTTGAACAATCGGGAGCGGAAGGCGGCAAAACCTCGATTGAGCACGGTCGGTTTACTCCCATGGCGGAGGAAATCGAGCAAATCCGCAAGTCTGCGATCGCGGAGGGGGGCGATCCGGAAGAGGCGCAAAAAGCCTATGAAGAAAAAATGGCCAAAGCGACGGGAAACCTTCGCGAAAAACAAAGCGAGAAGGCAGGCGATGATCTGAAAAAAGCATTGGAAAAGGGAGCTTAGAGATTAACCGTAAAACCATGCCAAAATTTGAGGAACCTCCAGAGAACCTGCCTATTATAGAAGGGGATGGTGTGGGAAAGAAGGCCGACGGTAAAAAGATCAGCTCGGAAAGAGAAGAATTCCGGGAATTTGCGGCTAGCCAGGGGTCGGAAAAGGCAATAAATCCGAAACGCTTGCGTGGAGCGCAAATGGCGATGGAGGTCGCCGCCGATTTCCCCATTTTGGATGAAAAGAAGGTATTGATGCGGGGTAGTAAGCCTGAGGAGGCCGCCAGTATTATTAAGCGTGCGGCGGGTCTTCGCGGGAACCCGGTCAAAAAGATGTCTAAAAAAGAAGAGGCGGAAGGGATTATGATGAAGGCATTGCGCCGCGCAGGAGGAAGTAAGGAAATGCCTCTGGATGAGGAAGGCGATAAGGACGAATAGGCTTAACGGAACGGCCGCTCCACATGTTTCGGGCAAGCGGTTTTTTTATTCGCTCTTTATCTTTTCTTTATCTCCGCCGTGATAGGTTTTTAGGGGAAATATGAATGAGGTCGAGACACCACAGAGAAAAAGCTGGTTCGGGCGCAATAGCGTTCTTTTGTTGTTCGCGATCATCGTGAGCGGCTTTTCGCTATATATTTTGCTTTTTGACCTCCAGCCGGCGAAAGATGTCTTGCGAAAATCAGGTGCGGTAGTTTCGAAGACGCTCCACGACGTAATGGGTTTGGGTGGGGAGGCGCGCCTTGCCGTAGAGATCGAGCTTGGCGCAGAAAGTGCGTCGACGATTCCCCATGCGAGCGATACGGCTTCAATTCCCGGAACTGATAATGTTTTGGCGAATGTGGCACCGAACATGCCTCCGACTGCGCCGAAAATTAAAAAAGCGAATATGCCGTTGCAAGAAACTTCAACGACGCGGCAAAAGATTGTTTCGGTTTCGAGTCAGATTTCTGCCGGACTTCCCCAACCTTCGATAAGCACCGCTCCGAAACATTTGGTAATTGCCGCTGCGCAGATCGCGGGTGCATCGAGCACGGACGATTTCATAAAAATATTTAATCCGACGGGCGCGGCGATCGATATCAGCGGCTGGAAGCTGCGGAAGCGGGCGAGGTCGGGAACGGAATATTCGATCCGTGTTTTTGCTAAAGGGAGCGTGCTGCAGCCGCAGGAAAGTTTTTTGTGGGCGAATTCCGCGAATGGTTTCGCGTCGAATATCGGCGTGAACACATCGAGCACCGAAACGCTCGCGGTGGACAATAGTATCGCATTGGAAGACACGTCGAGCACGGTGATAGACGCGTTGGCCTGGGGCAGCGGCCACATGAATCCGTTCGTCGAAGGCGTGGCATATCCCGCCGATCCGACGGCGAATCAGATCCTCTTGCGGAAGTTGATAAATGGAATTATCCAGGATACCGACAATAACGCGGCAGATTTCCTTATAAAATAGTAAATACCCGTTTTTTATTTCGGCGATTTTTATTATCATTTCCTGCATTTGTTATAATGAATGGGATGAAACTAACCCTTATCGACAAACGTCCTGCGGATACGAATGCAATGTCTTTTGTATTTAAGCCGGAAGTGCCGATTGCCTGGCGCGCCGGCCAGTTCATGCACTATAAGCTTCCGCACGAACACATGGATGAACGGAAAGATGAGCGGTGGTTTACGATCTCGTCGGCCCCATTCGAAAAAAATATCACGATTACAACTCGCATTTCTCCGAATGGCAGCAGTTTTAAAAAAGCTCTGGTTGCCATGCCGCTCGGCGGGACTATTGAGGCGAACGGGCCCGATGGCGATTTTATCGTCGAGGACGCGGAGCGCGAGATGATACTCATCGCCGGAGGCATCGGTATTACACCCTTTCATTCGATGCTTCTCGAACTCGATCATAATCACCTTCACATCAATGCCAAGTTATTATATGCGAACCGCGACGATGACTTCGTTTTCAAAGGCGAACTTGAGGCGCTCTTGAAGCGGCACCGGAATTTTTCGATAGATTATTTTTCGGGAGACAAGCGGATCGACAGCACGACGGTGCTCAAAGTCGCCCCCAACCTTACGGCGCCGTTGTTCTACGTATCCGGCCCGGAGCCGATGGTGGAATTGTTCGAAAAAATGTTGCGCGGCATGGGAATACTCGACGAGCACATGAAGCGGGATTATTTTCCGGGCTACACGTGGCCATTGTTGTAGGCTTTCGCTCTCGTCATATCGTTTCCGCGCGTGGTGGTATACTTTTATATAGTGAGGCCTTGTTTTGAAATAAAGGAGGTAAATGATGCTTCGCAAGCTTTATTGTTTCCTTTTTGCCTGTTTTCTTTTGGGTGTCCCCGCATTCGCGCAAACGAAAAAGGAAGGCGAACTGACCGTTCTTCGCCGAAGAACGTGGACGTTTAAGAACGCCAATTGTGCGGCGAGAAAAACATGCGGTTTGAAATGGGTAAAATACACCGTCGAGGATTATAAGGTTGTCATCGACGGGAGCGATGAAAACTACGGAACGAGGTTTTTTGCGCAATATGAAACTGATTCGCTCGCCTCGATCGAGCAGTATGCCTTCGTGCAGTTCAAGAAAGGGTGTACCTACTACAGCCAATTAAAAGACGGCACAGTCGTGATTCCTTATGGGGACACCACTCCTCAATTCGGAAAAAATCAGGAAAATAAATTCATCCGTTGGACGATTGATTCGGACAGCGACGATCCGGTCTATTCGTCGACACTTGGAAGGCATTCGCGATTCGACCACTATCGCTGGAATACGGTTCGCGGATCGGTCGCTGAAGAAACGGAGAAGCATTATCGGGACGGCCCGCCGCCATATCCGGAAGCATACATTATTGATCGTCCGAGCGCTGCTTTTATGCAGAATGGAGTGGCCAAGAACTCTTCTTTTCACTTCAAGGCATGCATTTACAGAATGCGGGACGTGCCATTGCATACGGCCTCTGATAACCTTCATTTCGCAAAGCCAATCAGTTGCTACTCGTGGGATACCTCTTTTATTTATAACCATGCCACCGAGAAATTCGAGCGGCATACAGAAATCGTCCCGGCTTGCAAAGAATAATCTTTGCAGTAAAAAATCCGATCGTGGCATTCACGGTCGGTTTTATTTTTCGGTATGGAGGCAGAAAAAAAAGATTCTAACCGATAAGGCTTTGCACGCGCGCCACGAGGTCGTCGATCGAAACTTTCACTTTCACGAAATATTCGGTGGCGCCGAGGCTTTTCGCTTTTTCGATATCCGAGTCCTGGGCAAGGTGGCTCAAGATGACCACGGGTATCTTTTTGAGTTCGGGGGTTTTAGAGACCATTTCAAGTACCTCAAAGCCCGTTATTTTCGGCATAATGAGGTCAAGGACGATAAGGTCCGGGCGCTCCGTTCTTAGGGCCGTCATCGCCTCTTCTCCGTCAAAACACTGGGTGGTTATGAAGCCGTTTTTTTCAAGCCTGGCCTTAATGACCGTCGAAAGAAAGCGGTCATCCTCGATAATCATTACTCGTCTCTGGGGTTCTGCCATAAAGTTAATTATAGTATAGCTTTTTCAGCATGCCAACATGGCTAAAACCCGACCCCGTCTCGCAGATGTCCTGTTTGTTGTAAAATAAGAAGGTTACATGTTTACTCTTATTACCCTTGTTTTTATCATC